>NZ_JAMZGH010000018.1:0-90773 GCF_024158805.1 Chromobacterium sp. S0633
ATTTGGTGGGTATCGCCTGACGGCTCCACCCACCCTACCCAAACGCGGCCCCAAACACGGCCCCACCGTAGGGTGGGTGGAGCGTAGCGATACCCACGCGGAAACAGGTGCGACGCCGCAGGCCGCCGGATAGCCGCCGATTTGGTGGGTATCGCCTGACGGCTCCACCCACCCTGCCCAAACGCGGCCCCAAACGCGGCTCCAACCGTAGGGTGGGAGGAGCGAAGCGATACCCACGCGGAAACGGGTGCAACGCCACAGGCCGCCGGACAGTCGCCGATTTGGTGGGTATCGCCTGACGGCTCCACCCACCCTACCCAAACGCGGCCCCAAACACGGCCCCACCGTAGGGTGGGAGGAGCGTAGCGATACCCACGCGGAAACGGATTCAACGCCACAGGCCGCCGGACAGCCGCCTGTTTGGTGGGTATCGCCTGACGGCTCCACCCACCCTACCTAAACGCGGCTCCAACCGTAGGGTGGGAGGCGCGCAGCGATACCCACGCGGAAACGGGTGCGACGCCGCAGGCCGCCGGACAGCCGCCTGTTTGGTGGGTATCGCCTGACGGCTCCACCCTCCCTACCCAAACGCAGCCCAAACGCGGCCCCAATCGTAGGGTGGGAGGAGCGCAGCGATACCCACGCGGAAACGGGTGCAACGCCACAGGCCGCCGGACAGCCGCCTGTTTGGTGGGTATCGCCTGACGGCTCCACCCTGCCTACCCAAACGCGGCCCCAACGCGGCTCCAACCGTAGGGTGGGAGGAGCGTAGCGATACCCACGCGGCAACGGGTGCAACGCCACAGGCCGCCGGACAGCCGCCGATTTGGTGGGTATCGCCTGACGGCTCCACTCACTCTACCCAAACGGGGCCCCAACCGTAGGGTGGGTGGAGCGCAGCGATACCCACGCGGAAACGAGTTCGACGCCACACCACCGGACAGCCGGCTATGGGGTCCCCCACATAGTGCGTTGCCTTTGGACGGCCAAAGGCTCCGGCATTGGCGCCCCCACCAAGGCCTGGCGGGCGGTGACCATATTGCTGAAGCCCGCCAGCCGATAACACTGCCGCACACAGGTGTCGCGGTTGGTCCATTTGCCGGACGCCCACATCCGCAATAAGGCGGTACGGGCTGGTTCGTGCTCGTCGCGCCATTGGTCCCAAAGCTCAAAACCCACCTGCGCCCGCCGGATCTCCAGATGAATGCTGGCGGTGTCGGCCGGATGGTCCGGGTGCTCGTCCGTCAACGCAATGGCCCCAATGCGCTCTTCATAGGCGGAGATCAAACTGGCGGCGCGTTTGAGGACGTCGTGGTGCTGGATCAGCAGCCTCATCATGACAATGCTCTCCTTGGCCGCCATCACAACACTCCGTTGACGTGCTCCAGACCGCGTTGCAAACGCTGCTGTATCGGCTCCAGCAAGGCCAGCGCTTCCTCGCTGCTGAACAGCAAGGGCTCGTCGCGGCGTTCCAGCAAGGTCAGCAGCGCCAACAGCCCGGTGTGGGCGGCGCGGATGTCCATCACCCCGCTCAACAGGGCGGAGTCCAGCTCGATATAGCAATCGTTCAATTGGCGGCCCAGATCGCCCAGCAGCAGCACATTGCCGGCGGCGGCGGGCAAGCGCTGAGCACAGGAATGCAGTTGCTCCATTACCGGCGCGGCGGCGGGCTCGGGGCGTTCTCCTGCGCAATGGGGGTAGGCGGGCGGCGGCATTGCGGGGGGAAAGGTAGAGAAGGTCATCACGGTCTCCATGTCATCTTTGGAAACCTGCCCAGGCGAGGCTGGGGCAGGCACATGACAAGGTTGCAAAACCGGCTAGCTTCTTCCAAAGAACCGGCAGCCCTCAAGGGGCTCCCTGCCACGACCCGCCCCGAATGGGAACGGCGTGGCAGCAGACGTAACAGTGCCAAAGCGGACTGTTGTGTCTGCGGGAGAAGCTAGTTATGGGTTTGCAAGCCCTGCGCCGTGTGATTGAGCACGACGCGGGACCAAGCCTAAACAGGCTGGGAGGGGGCGTCAAGGGTGGGGAGTGAAACGTAAAAAAGCCTGCGCTTTATGAGCGCAGGCTTGTGTTCAAGCTATATCAACGGTGGCTGATGTTTTCACATGTCTCTTTAACATTGGCGTGCACGAAGAAGACATGAGGTTTGCAGTTAAAGACTTGCCCATGTTTCCCATTGTGGGTAGCACACATGGGCACGATGTAGGATGCCTTTCGGTATCCCTCAAACTCGGCTCTTGGACGAGTCACGTGTGCTCCTACGGTTGCTTCCGCATAGCAGCCTGCTACGGAGCATGTTCCTGCTTTCACCCGGCTGAACTTGCTCCAATGATTTAGCCAACCATTGCATGTGCAGGTTCTTGTTCCTGTTCCAACCTCATTTTTGATAACTACAGAAGTGTCTACGGAGTAAACCTTTTCCATGTTCAATCACCTTTCCTACGACGCAGGTTCTGGGAGAGAGAGGGTGGTTGCCCACCCTCTACTACCTAGAGTTACTTCTTGCGAATAACGATCTTCCAGGGCTTCCCGTCAGCCCGGCGGATGCGCTTGCCATTACGGGTAATGGTCATCCGGAAGATCACTTCGTAGTCGTCATCATTCTTCATGACGTCTTACCTCCAAAGTGGAGGGGCTCGAACACATAACTCGGTGAAGGTTTACTTTTCGTCCTCTCTTGCATAAGATCGGATTGCATAGTTAAGTAACTTCAACGAGAGATCCCTAGAACCCCGGTTTAGTGATCTTTTCTGAGATTAAGCCGAGTAGATGCTCAGCTTAATGTTTCCCAAAAGGCTATCGAGTTGGCGCTCGATGGCCTTTTATTTTGTAGATGACCAAACATGTCGAAACGCAACATTGTCCGCTTGGCCAGTATCGCTACTACTAACTGTAGTGGGTGACCACAATGATGGCAAGTCTTGACAGCGGAACAAATTCATTAAAATCAACAGGCTAAGCTGGAAAAGTCCCGTGGAGTAATGGTTCTAAAGCAGGAAAATTTCTTGTCTGAGGGCAAAAAACCGTGGGTGTGATTAGGCGCTTAAGAAAAAAATAAACAGTTACCTACTGTTGTGATGCTTACGCGCAACTAAATGTTGATATTTGGCATGACTTTGGAATTTTTTATTGATTTGTTATACCGGTTGCAGGTGAAGAAGCTCCTGTCACCTTCTTCCATCCAGCTTCAAAGGTTGAGTGGTTCTTTCTCGTTTGTAGTACTGGTTCTGGGACTTCCTGGAAGAGCATGGCGCCTGTTTAACCCTCCACCCGATTCCGCCCATTCGCCTTGGCCCGATACAAGGCCTCGTCCGCGCGCTGGACGATGGTTTCGTGGGTGGCGTCGTCGTCGCGCGCGGTGGCCGCGCCTATGCTGACGGTGACCACGCCGGCCACGGTGTCGGAGGCGGCGGACACCGCCGCGCGCACGCGTTCGGCCAGCACCAGCGCGCCTTCGGCGTCGGTGTCCGGCAGCAGCAGCAGAAACTCCTCGCCGCCGTAGCGGGCGGTGAAGTCCGTGGCGCGCGCCGCGCCGTTCAGGGCGGCGGCGATTTGTTGCAGCACTTGGTCGCCCACCGCGTGGCCGTGGTTGTCGTTGACGCGTTTGAAGTGGTCGGCGTCCAGCAGCAGCACGGAGTAGGGCGCGCGGCTGCGGTGGTAGCGCTGGTATTCCGCCGTCAGCCATTCCGTGGCGGCCATGCGGTTGCCCAGGCCGGTCAGCGCGTCGTGGCGCGCCATCTGTTCCAGTTGCGCCGCTCTTTCCTCCAATTGGCGTTTGGCTTGGCTCAGCGCTTCCGTGCGTTCCTCCACTTTTTGTTCCAGGCCGGCGTTGGCGGCGGCCAGCTCGCCGCGGCGCGCCAGCAGGGCGGCGGTCATCTGCCGCATGGCCTGGGCCAGTTGTTGCAGTTCGCGGGCGCCGCTGCGCAAGCTCCAGTCCGCTTCTTCGTCGCCGGCGCTGACGCGCTGGGCGGTGCGGGCCAGGGTTTCCAGCGGGCGGCTGAAGGCGGCGGCCAGCCGGTAGACCACGATCATCAGCAGCAGGGTGATGATCAAGCCGGGCAGGGTCAGCGCGGAGCGCAGCCGGCTGAGGGCGGCGAAGGCTTGAGGCGGCGGCTGGCGGACGATGACGCGCCAGCCGGGGCCGGGGGCGTCGTCTATTGCGGCGTCGGCGTAGAGGTAGGTTTCGCCATCCGCCCAGTCGCCCTGTTGGTAGCCGGGGCCGCTCAGCGGCGCGGGCATGTCCGCCTGGCCCGGCGCGCCGGGCGGGAACAACGGGGCGTTGTTCTGGTTGACGATGAAGACTTGCGGCGCGTCCCCGGCGCTGCCGCGCGGCAGGCGGTCGGCGATCAGCGTCGCCACCCAGGCCCAGGCGCTTTGGGCGGCCAGCGCGCCGCGCAGCTTGCCGGCCTCGTCATGCAGCGGGGCGGCGAATTCAATGCGGGGAGACGGCGCTTTGCCGCTGGCGGAGACGATGCGGCCGTCCGGCGCGATCACGCCCAGCCAGGCGTAGTCCGGGTTGTGCAGCCTGATGTGTTCCAGGCCGCCGCGCAGCGCCGGGCTGTCCAGCGGGGCGCTGAGGAAGACCGGGGTTTGGGTGTGCAGGGCCAGTTCTCGCCGCCGTTGGCTGAGGCCGGCGGCCAGGGATTTGGCGATGCCGCGCGCGGTGGCCTGCAAGGCTTCGCCCTTGTCTTGCAGCAGGCCCTGGTTCAGTTGCGGCTCCAGCGCGGTGTCCAGCAAGGAGGCGAGCAGGAACAGGCCGCCGAACAGCAGGCTGAGCCGCAGCCGGAAACTGCGCGGCGAGAGCTGGGAGAGAAGCTTCATCTTGGTGCGGCCAATGGGGTGGTACAGCTTTATGTTTGTATCCACGGGCGCGGGATTGCAAGGCGGGAGGCGGGGTAAAAAGAGCGCGGCCAACTAGGGCCGCGCGAAAGGAGGGGATGGGGGGGCGGTAAGCGGCGCTTAGAACCTGTTTACGATCTGCTGCGCGTCGTGGAGCGTTACACGGTGAGTGCAGCTTCGAAATGCTGATGTAGCACTTGTACATTCCGCTTTCTCAGCGGTTTTCGCCTAGCTCGCGAGATCGCAAACACGTTCTTAGAGCGGCCAACACAATCTCTGAGGCAAGGCGCGCCGACGCAGCATCAGGGGTTTTTCGCCGTTCTTACTTTTCGGTGAGGCCGCCGCCCAGCGCCTTGTACAGCGCAATGGCGTTGCTCAGTTCGCCGCGGCGCAGGTCCAGCAGCCCTTGTTGGGCGGCGTAGAGTTGGCGTTGGGCGTCCAGCAGTTCCAGCCGGCCGTCCACGCCGGCGCGGTAGCGCTGGCCGGAGAGGTCGGCGCGGCGTTCGGCGCTGGCCACGGCGCGCGCCTGGGCGTCGATCTGGCGGCTGAAGGTTTCGCGGCCGGCCAGGCCGTCGGCCACTTCGCGGAAGGCGATCTGGATTGCGCGTTCGTATTCGGCCACGGCGCTGGATTTGCGCACTTCCGCCAGCCGCAGTTCGGCGCGCAGCCGGCCGCCCTGGAACAGCGGGATGTTGATTTGCGGCGCAAAGCTCCATGCGTGCTGGCCGCCGTCGAACAGATTGCGCATGCCGGGGCTGAGGAAGCCGGCGGAGGTGGTCAGCGACAGCCGCGGGAAGAAGGCGGCGCGCGCGGCGCCGATGTCGGCGTTGGCGGCTTGCAGTTGTTGTTCGGCTTGTAGGATGTCCGGGCGGCGGAACAGCAGTTCCGACGGCAGGCCGGTGGCCAGCCGGGTCACCACCGGCTGGCGGTCCAGCGGCAGCGGCTCGGGCAGGTCTTCCGGCGGTTCCGTGCCCAGCAGCAGGCGCAGCGCGTTGCGCGCTTGCTCCGCGGCGCGGGTGCGCGCTTCCAGGTCGGCGTCGGCGCTGGCCACTTGGCCTTCGGCCTGGGCCACGTCCAGGCCGCCGGCCTGTTGCGCGTCCTTGAGCCGGCGCGCCAGCGCCAGCGATTGCCGCCAGTCCGCCTGGGTGCGTTCCGCCAGCGCCAGTTGTTCGCGCGTCAGCCGTTCCGCGAAGTAGGCGTCCGCCACCGCGCCCACCAGAGCGATCTGGGCGGCGCGGCGGCCGTGGTCGGTGGCCAAGTAGCGGGCGAAGGCGGCGTCGGACAGCGCGCGCACGCGGCCGAATAGGTCAATCTCAAACGCGCTGACGCCCACGTTGACGCCGTACTGGTTTTGCACGGCGGCCGGGGCGAACGGATCGGTTTCGCGGTTGGCCGGGCTGCGCTGGCGGGTGAGGCCGGCGCCGGCGTCCACGGACGGCAGCCGCGCGGCGCGCTGGATGCCGTATTGGGCTTCGGCGGCTTCCACGTTGAGAGCGGCCAGGCGCAGGTCGCGGTTATTGCGCAGCGCCAGGTCTATCAGGCTTTGCAGCCGGCGGTCGCCGAACATGGCGCGCCAGCCCAGGTCGGCGGCGTTGGCGTTGGCATCGTCCGCGGCCGCCGTGGCGTAGCGGGCCGGCACCGGCGGCTCCGGCTTGCGCAGCGGCTGGGTCAGCGAGCAGGCGGAGACGCTTAAGGCCAGGGCCAGGGGGAGGAGCGCTTTCATGATTCAACTTTCTGTTCCGCGGCCGGACGCGGCTTGCGCCAGTTGGCGATGCGCGCTTGCGCGCTCATCACGACCACGAAGAATACGGGTACGAAGAAGATGGCCAGCACGGTGGCGGTGACCATGCCGCCGAACACGCCGGTGCCGATGGCGTTCTGGGTTTCGGCGCTGGCGCCGGTGGCCAGCATCAGCGGCAGCACGCCCAGGCCGAAGGCCAGCGAGGTCATCAGGATGGGGCGCAGCCGCAGCCGGGAGGCTTGCACCGCGGCGTCCACCAGGCTCTTGCCTTCTTCATGCAGTTGTTTGGCGAACTCGATGATCAGGATGGCGTTCTTGGCGGACAGGCCAATCACGGTGATCAGGCCCACTTTGAAGAACACGTCGTTGGGCATGCCGCGCAGCATCACCGCGCCGATGGCGCCGATCAGGCCCAGCGGCACCACCAGCATCACGGACAGCGGGATGGCCCAGCTTTCGTACAGCGCGGCCAGCACCAGGAACACCACGATCATGGACAGCGCCATCAGCATGGGGGCCTGGGCCGCGGACTGGCGTTCCTGTAGCGATTGGCCGGTCCAGGCCAGGGCGAAGCCGGGCGGCAGTTGCGTGGCCAGCCGCTCCATCTCGGCCATGGCCGCGCCGCTGGAGTAGCCGGGCGCGGCGCCGCCGGACAGGCGGGCGGACGGGTAGCCCTGGAAGCGCACCAGTTGCAGCGGGGTTTCGGACCAGGCCGGGCGCACCACTTCGGACAGCGGCACCATGCCGCCGCTGGCGTTGCGCACGTAGAGCTTGAGCACATTGTCCAGCTGCATGCGCGCCGGCGCGTCGGCCTGGATGATGACTTGCTGCATGCGGCCGGCGTGCGGGAAGTCGTTGACGTAGGTGGAACCCATGGCGGTGGACAGGGTGTCGCTGACGCTGTTGAAGGACACGCCCAGCGCCTCGGCCTTTTGCCGGTCTATGTCCAGGCGCACGCTGGTGCCGGCCGGCAGGCTGTCCGGGTAGACGCCCTGGACGATCTTGCTGCGGGAGGCCAGTTCCAGCAATTGGGCTTCGGCCGCTTTGAGCGCGGCGTGGCCCTGGTTGGCGCGGTCTTGCAGCCGCAGGCTGAAGCCGGAGCTGGTGCCCAGTTCGTCGATGGCCGGCGGCAGCAGGCTCATCGCCGCGCCTTCCGTGGCGGCGGACAGGCGATGTTGGGCGCGCATGGCTTCTTCCACGGTGCTGCTGTCGCCGCGTTGTTTCCAGTCTTTGAGCACGGCGAAGTTCAGCGCCGCGTTGGGGCCGGAGCCGGAGAAGCCGTAGCCGATGATGGAGATGCTGGACTGGAGCGCAGGGCGCGTCGCCAGATGGTCATCGAGCGTTTTAACCACGTCGCGGGTGCGCTCGACGGTGGCGTCCGCGGGCAAGAGAAAGCTGGTCATGAAATAGCCCTGGTCTTCTTCCGGCAGGAAGGAGGAGGGCAGCGCCTTGAAGCCGGCGGCCAGCGCGCCGGAGATGGCCAGGAACAGCAGCATCACGCGGCCGGCGCGGCCTATCAGCCGGCCTACGCGGGTTTCGTACCAGGCGGTGAGCTGGGCGAAGCGGCGGTTGAACCAGCCGAAAAAGCCGCGCTTTTCATGGTGTCCCTGCGGGATGGGCTTGAGCATGGTGGCGCACAGCGCCGGGGTCAGTGTCAGCGCCAGCAGCGCGGAGAACAGGATGGCCACGGCCATGGACAGGGAAAACTGTTGGTAGATCACGCCCACGGAGCCGCTGGACAGGGCCATGGGGATGAAGACGGCGGTGAGCACCAGGGTGATGCCGACGATGGCGCCGGTGATTTCCTTCATGGCCTTGGAGGTGGCGTCCTGCGGGGACAGGCCTTCTTCCGCCATCAGCCGTTCCACGTTTTCCACCACCACGATGGCGTCGTCTACGATGATGCCGATGGCCAGCACCATGCCGAACATGGTCAGCACATTGATGGAGAAGCCGGTGGCCAGCATCACGGCGAAGGTGCCCAGCATGGCCACCGGGGCGACGATGGCTGGGATCAGGGTGTAACGCGCGTTTTGCAGGAACAGATACATCACCAGGAAGACCAGCACCATCGCTTCCAGCAGGGTGTGGATCACTTTTTCGATGGAGATCTTGACGAAGGGCGCGGTGTCGAAGGGCACGGAGTAGCTGATGCCGGCCGGCATGGAGGTGCTCAGCTCGGCCAGCCGCGCCCGCACCGCTTCCGCGGTTTTGACCGCGTTGGCGCCCGGCGCCAGTTGCACGCCGGCGAAGGAGGCGGGCTTGCCGTTTTCGCGGCTGACGAAGCTATAGCCCTGGGAGCCTATCTCCACCCGCGCCACGTCGCCCAGCACCACTTTGGAGCCGTTGGCGTTGGCGCGCAGCACGATGGCGGCGAACTCTTCCGGCGCGGTCAGCTGGCCTTGCACGGTGAGCGGCACGGTGACGCGCTGGCCGGGCAGGGCGGGCGCGGCGCCCAGGCTGCCGGGGGCGATCTGGACGTTTTGCTGGGCGATGGCGGCGGTGAGCTCGCTCATGGACAGGCCGTAGGTGATCAGCTTGGCCGGGTCCACCCAGACGCGCATCGCTTGTTCCGTGCCAAATTGTTGGACGCGGCCCACGCCTTCGATGCGGCGCAGTTCTTCGGCGATATTGCGCGACAGGTAGTCGCTGAGCGCGCCTTCGTCGAAGCGGCCGCTGTCCGAGCGCAGGCCGATCAGCATCAGGAAGCCGGAGGAGGCGGATTCCACCATCACGCCGTTCTGGCGCACCGGGGCGGGCAGCCGCGGTTCCACCGCCTTGAGCTTGTTCTGCACGTCCACCTGGGCCAGCTCCGGGTCCGTGCCCGGCTTGAAGGTGACGGTGATCTGAGCGATGCCGGAGGTATCGGCCGAGGATTCGAAATACAGCAGGTTCTTGACGCCGGACAGCTCGCGCTCGATCAGGCTGAGCACGCCGTCGCTCATGGTCTGCGGCGTGGCGCCGGGGTAACTGGCGGTGATGGTGACCGAGGGCGGCGCCACCGAGGGGTAACGCGCGATCGGCAGCTGCGGGATGGCGATCACCCCCAGCAGGATGATGAACAGGGCGATCACCCAGGCGAACACCGGGCGGCGGATGAAGAATTGAGACATGGCGGCTTCCTTCGATCAGCGCTTGGCCGCGGGCGCGGCTTCGCTGGCGGCCACCACGGCGCCGTCGGCGAGGCGTTCCATGCCCTCGACCACGACCTTCTGCCCGGCGCGCAGGCCGGCGCGGATGCGGTATTGGCGGTTGGCCAGTTCGCCCAGCTCCACCACGTTCAGCCGCGCCTGGTTCTTGGCGTCCACGGTCCACAGCTGGGTTTTGCCGCCGATGCGCACCACGGCCTGCTGCGGCACGGTCAGCGCCGCCGCGTAGCTGGCGCGCGGCACGCGGGCGCGGACGAACATGCCGGGCAGCAACCGCCGCTCGGGGTTGTCCACCAGCACGCGCAAGAGCACGTCGCCGGTGCCGGCGTCCACGTTGACGCCGGAGAACAGGATGCGGCCGTTGAGGCCGTAGGGCGCGCCGTCGTCGCGCAGGATGGACACCGGCAGGCCGCCGCCGGCGCTGTCCGGCTGGGCGGCCAGGCTTTGGCGCACGGCTTCCAGCGCCGCCGCCGGCTGGCGCACGTCCACGTACACCTGGTCTATCTGTTGGATGCGGGCCATCGGGGCGCCGTCGGCGCCGCCCACCAGCGCGCCCTCGGTGACCAGGGCCTGGTCGATGCGGCCGGAGATGGGCGCTTCCACGCGGGAGAATTTCAGGTCCAGCTGGCGGCGGGCCAGCGCGGCGCGCGCCTGGGCCACGTCCGCGGCGGCCTGATCGCGCTGGGACGCGGCGTCGTCGTAAACCTGGCGGCTGACGGCGTCGGTTTCCACCAGCGGCTTGAGGCGGGCGGTTTGCACCCGCGCGCGGGCTAGCGCGGCCTCGGCGCGTTGCAGCGCGGCGGCGGCGGTGTCCACTTCCGCCTTGAACGGCGCCGGGTTGATCTGGAACAGCGGCTGACCGGCGCGCACTTCGGTGCCTTGCTCAAATTGCCGGCGCAGCACAATGCCGCTGACCTGGGGGCGGATTTCCGCCACCCGCACCGCGGCCACGCGGCCGGGCAGGTCTTCGCTCAGTTTGAGCGGGGCCGGGGCCGCGCTGAGGGTGCGCACCGGGATCGCCGGCGGCGGCGTTTGGGTCTCGGCCTGTCCGCAGGCGCTCAGCAGCGCCGCCGCCAGCAGGCAGCCGCCGCCGTAGAGGCTGGCTCGTTTACTCTTCATTTCCACTCCAATCAGGCTTGGGCGGGGAGCCGCCCGTAAAAAATATGCGGCAGTATGCCGGGGCCGGATGGGGTTTTTCGTGTGGTAGCATGGAGATTCGATGGAGATGCAAACAGGATGCGAAATCGGCGCCATGACTCAGACAATGCGACCGTCCGGCGGGGCTCAAGACCGTCAGGCCTTGATCCTCGTCGCTGAAGACGAACCCGAGATCGCGGAGATTCTCACCGCCTATCTGACCCGCAGCGGCATGCGCTGCGCGCACGCGGCGGACGGCCGGCAGGCGCTGGAGCTGCATCTGTCGCTGAAGCCGGATCTGGTCTTGCTGGACGTGCAGATGCCGCGGGCCGACGGCTGGCAGGTGTTGGCGGAAATCCGCCACCGCGGCGACACGCCGGTGATCATGCTGACGGCGCTGGACCAGGACATCGACAAGCTGATGGGCTTGCGCATCGGCGCGGACGACTACGTGGTCAAACCCTTCAATCCCGCCGAGGTGGTGGCGCGCACGCAGGCGGTGCTGCGCCGCTCCATGTCCGGCGCGCGTCAGGCGGAGCCGCGCGTGCTGCGCGCGGAGCCGTTCGAGATTGACCTGGAAAACCACGAAGTGGCGGTGCAGGCCGGCAAGCAGCGCCATGTGCTGACGCTGACCCTGACCGAATTCAAACTGCTGGCGCAACTGGCGCGCGCGCCGCGGCGGGTGTTCAGCCGCGCCGAGCTGCTGGCCGCCTGCCTGCCGGAAGGCGACGCCTTGGAGCGCACCGTGGACAGCCACATCAGCAAGCTGCGCAAGAAGCTGGAGGAGTGCGGCGTGGACGGCGTGCCGGTGGGCGTGCGCGGCGTGGGTTACAAGCTGTGGGGCGCGGAATGAGGCTGGAGGGGCTGAGCCGGCAGATTGCGCTGTCGATGGCGACGATGGCCTTCTGCGTGACCGTGCTGGTGGTGGTGACCGGCTTCACTTTCTACTATGTGGCGATGACCTACTGGCCGGTGCATTTCGAGACGCCGGGCTGGAAGATGACGATGCCGGAATGGGTGTGGCTGTTGTCCAGCACCGTGGCGGGCCTGGCGCTGTCGGTGGTGATGGGCTTGCGTCTGGCGCGCCGCATCCTGGTGCCGCTCAACTCGGTGGCGGAGGGCATACGCCGCGTGGCCCAGGGCGATCTGGACGCGCGCGCGGCGGCCGGGGACCGTTCGCTGCGCGAGGCGGCGGCGCTGGCCGACGACTTCAACGCGCTGGCGGGCCAGTTGCAACGCATGACCAAGGAGCAGGCGTTCTGGAACGCCGCCATCGCCCATGAGCTGCGCACCCCGGTGACGGTGCTGCGCGGACGGCTGCAAGGGCTGGCGGAAGGGGTGTTCACCCCGGACGAGAACCAGTTCCGCCGGCTGCTGGCCCAGGTGGAGAGCCTGGCGCATCTGATCGAGGACTTGCGCGTGATCAGCCTGGCGGAAAGCGGGCATCTGGACATAGAGATGCGGGACACCGATCTGGCCGCCGAAGTGCGCGCGGTGGTGGAGGTGTTCGAGGACGCCTTGTTGGCGGCCGGCTTGCAGGCGGTGCTGGATCTGGACGAGCGCCCGGCGCATTGCGATCCGGTGCGCATCCGTCAGGCGCTGCTGGCCTTGCTGGACAATGCGCGCCGCTACGCCCAGCCCGGCCTGGTGCGGGTGCGGCTGCGCATGGAGGACGGCCTGTGCAGCTTGCGGGTGGAGGACGAGGGGCCGGGCATTCCAGACGATTTCGCGCCGCACGCCTTCGAGGCCTTCCGCCGCGCGGACGCGGCGCGGCAAAGCGGCAAGGGCGGCAGCGGCCTGGGGCTGGCGGTGGTGGCCGCCATCGCGCTGGCTCACGGCGGCGAGGCCCGTTGCAGCCGCGTGGGCGGCGGCAGCCGTTTCGAGCTGAGCTGGCCGCAGCCGGCGCCTTAACCGGCTGGGCGCGCAGCCCGCTTCATGAACACAAGCTCCGGGTCGCCGTCGTCCAGATTGTCGATGCGTCCGCTTTCCCGGAAGCCCAGCTTGTCCAGCAAGCGCCGCATCGGCAGATTGGATTCATTGGCGGAGGTGAACAGCTTGTCGCCCGCGCATCGCCTTTCAAACTCCGCCATCAAGGCGCTGGCCACGCCGCGGCCTCTGGCGGTTTCCGCCACCATCAGCAGCGGGATGAAGCGCTGTTGAAAGAAGGAGCGGTCCAGAATGCCGTAGCCCAGCGCCTCCTCGGCCTCGGCCAGCCAGCAGCTTTGCGCGGCGATGGCTTCGCCCAGCATCCTGCGCCGGGCGGGGTCCTGCTGTGCGATGGCGTCGACGCCGATCAGGGCCGGCAGGTCCGCCGCTTGCGCGGCTCGTATCTTGATATCCAGTTTGAGCATGGCTTGCATGTGGTCATCCCGCGCCCGCTTTCAAGGCCGCGTTGATGGTTTTCCACTGCCGGGCGGCGCCGGCGATGAAGAGCAGCAGCAGGGCGCCGGTGGCGATCTGGAGGGCGGGCGCGTCGGGGCTGGACAAGAGGGGATGGCCCAAGGGCAGCCGGGTGGAGGTTTCCGTGACGGCCGGAATCCAATGGAACAGGAAGGTGGCGGACAAGCCGACGGCGGACGCATGGGCGGCCTTGCCGCCGAAAAGGCCCTTGAACTCCGCCAGCAGCGCCAGCAGCAGGACGACCAGCGTGATCAGGGCCAAGGCGTGCGGCTTGCCGAAGCCGCCGTGCTGAAAAATGCCCAGGGCGGTGACGCAGCTGATCACGGTGCCGATCACATAAGCCTGGCCCAGGCGATTGCGCGGGCTGATCCTGCCGTCGCGCCACAGCGCGATGGCGCCGAAAGCGACCGCCAGCAGGCTGACGGCGGTATGAAAGATCCCCAGCGGGGTGAGTCCATATAGCATTTGGATCTCCTTGCTCATAAAGGCTTGGATGCGGCCGGGCCGGAGTCTTGCCGGCCCAGGCTTTGCTGCCACAGCACTATCACTATAAGACCTATGGCCATCACGCATTCCAGCCGGAAGAAATCCAGACAGGACAGCAATTGCGATTGCTGCGTCAGCTGTCCCGCCAGCACGGCCATTCTTTGTTTGGCGCTCAGCTCCGGCAAGGCTTGCTGCAATTGGTCCAGCGCGGCGTTGAACGCCGGGTTGAGCACGCTGAAGCCCTCGGACAGGCGCTGGTAGTGCAAGGCGTTGCGCGCTTGCAGAAACACTGTACTGGCGGCCACCCCCATGGACAGCGACAGCTGACGGACGATGTTCTTGGTCTGGTAGGCGCGGGCGAAGTCGGGCTGATCGATATGGCTGAAGGTGGCCTGCGCCACCGCCATGATGAACAGGGACATGAAGCCGCCGTTGCAGATCAGGATGCTTACGATCAGGCTGGCCGGCGCGTTTTGATTGAGGCCGGACATCAGCACGCCGTAGAGCAGCAGCAGGCAGCAGGCCGCCGCCATCATGGCGCGCACGCCGCGCGCCCGGCGCTTGAGCAATAAGAAGGCGTAGAGCGTGGCAAACAGGATGCCGGCGACAAAGCTCACCGACAGCAAGCGCCCGGTCGTCGGCAGGTCAAAGCCCAGCGCCTGCTGCACCATCACCGGCAGGATGTAGCTGTTGGCGGAAACCAGCAGATAGCAGCAGCTGTAAAAGCCCAGGCCGGCCAGGTAGCGCAGCTGGAGCAGGGCTTTCTTGCGCAGCGGGCGCCGCCGGCGGTGGTATTGCCAGCCCCAGCCGGCCAGCAAGGCCAGCGCGAGGATGGCCAGCAGCCATTCGGGCCGGGAGAAGAAATCGTAGGGCAGCTGTTGAATCAGCCATTGCAGCGCCAGCACGCCGATGATCATGCACAGGAAGGCGCGCGAGCCCTGGGTGTGCGGATGGGCCGGCTCCGCCCGCTGGCTCAGCAGCCGGGTGGCCGGCCAGGCCAGCGCCAGCGCCGGCAGCACGGCGAAGAAAATCCAGCGCCAGTCCTGGCGGCTGATCAATTCCGCGCCCAGCAGCGGGCCGCAGGCGGAGCCCAGCATCAGCGCATAGCCGAAACAGAGCAGGCCCAGCATCTTGCTCTTGTCCGTCAGCGCGTTCACCTCCACCCGCGCCGCGGTGAAGAAAGCCGCCCCGCCCAGGCCTTGCAGCGCCCGGCCCAGTATCAGCTGGCTGGGGCTATTGGCGAAACCGCAGGTCAGCGCGCCGACGCCGAACACGATGATGGACAGGCGGATATAACGCCGCATCCCCAGGCGGCGGCTCAGCCATTCGTGCTGCAACAGCACCAGAACGGCGGCGCTGGCGTAAGCCATGGCCGCATAGCTGAACTCCTCCGGCGCGGCGCCCACGCCGCCCATCACCTGGCTGGAGGCGAAGTTGAGCAGGCCGTTCTGGAAAAACTCCAGACAGGCGATCAGCATGATGGAAATCAGATACCAGGGCGTGGCTTGCGTGCGTTCGGCGTTCATGGGCTCGGGACTCGGGAGGGTGTCCCCATTATCGGAGCCGGCTATAATTCAATAAAATCGATTGTTTACATGGAATCTATCGAAATGACTGATATAGACGCGGTCTGGCTGCGCCGCCTGGATCTCAACAATATGGTGGCCTTGCACACGCTGCTGAGCACGCGCAGCGTCAGCCAGAGCGCGCGGCTGCTGTGCCTGGGGCAGCCGGCGGTCAGCCATCTGCTCAAGCAGCTGCGGGAGCAGTTGCAGGACGCCTTGCTGTACCGGCACGGCCAGCGCATGATGCCCACCCCGTTCGCCGAGGCCTTGCTGCCTGAATTGGAAGCCTGGCTGGGCGCCGGCGAGCGCCTGTTCCGGCAGCGGCCCGTGGACCTGGAAACCGTGGAAAGAACGGTGCGGCTGGCCTTGCCGGACGCGCTGGAGGCCGCCTTGCTGCCCGGCTTGCTCGGGGCCTGCCGCGAGCGGGCGCCGGGCCTGAGCGTGGATGTGGCGGCCTTGTCCGCCGCTCAGGCGCTGGCGGCGCTGGAATCGGCGCAGATTGATTACGCCGTCGGCTACTTTCCCTTCCCCACGCCCCGGCTGGAACGCCAGACCCTGCTGCGCAGCGGCTTCGCCTGCCTCTATCACCGCGAACAGCTGCAATTGCCGGCCGTGGTGGGCGCGGAGGAAGTGGCGGCCTGGCCGCATGTCTACACCTCTTACATCGGCGAAGCGCTCAGCCTGATAGACCATTACCTGCAACTGCGCGGCTTGCAGCGCCGCGTCCTGGCGCGCGCCGCCAGCCTGCTGGCCATTCCGCCGATACTGGCTGCGGTGCCGGCGGTGGCGGTGCTGCCCTCCGTGGTTTGCGCCATCGTCGGCCGGCATCAGGCGGGCATTGCCAGCGCGCGGATAGACGAGCCCAGCTTGCAGCTAGACGTGGAGCTGCTCTGGCATCCGCGAGTGAATCAGGATCTGGTCCATCAATTCGTGCGGGCCGTGTTGATCGGGCAGTGCGCGGATGGGCGGCTGGGAGCGGCCTCCGGCACGGCCGCTAGAGAAGCGCATGCCTGGCAGGTGAAAGCTGAGCCTTATGAGCCGCTGGGGCAGCGCGGCGCATAGCGCGCCAGGCCTTGGTCTGGGTGCTTGATCCAATTGCCGATCTGCCGATAGACGCCGGGCAAATACGATTCCCGGCCCTGATACAGGAAGTAGGCTTGCTTGTACCATGGCCAGTCGGATTCGAGCTGGTAATTGAAGCTGGATGCCTTCATCAAGTTATGCGTCCCGCCGGGAATCAGCGCCACGCTGGCATCGGGCTTGGCGTGCAAGCTGTGTTGAAAGCGGCAGCTGTCGGTCTTGGCGTCGACATTCAAATCGTCCTCGCCCAAGGCGATCAGGACGGGGCCTTGCATGCGGCTTAGGAACGGACGCGAGTCGCTTTGGTAATTCTTCTGCACAAAGATCAAGCGGTCCGGCGACATATCGCTGCGCTGCGCCGCCGCCTGGCCCTTGGCCGCAGGCCCGAACAGAGCGTCGTTTTCTTGCCGCTCGCGCGCGAGCAAGGCTTGGATCTCCTCCGGGCTTTTACCCTGGCTGCGATAGCGCAGAGCCTGGTAGTACTGCCCTTGGTCCCGCCAGTTGGCGGCGCCGCCTATGATCACGGAAAAATCGCTGGCCTGGCGCGAGGCGGCAATGGGAATGACCCAGCCGGCTTGCGAGTAGCCGAAATAGCCGACGGGAATCTTTTGGCCTCGGTAATGGCCGGCGATCATTTCCCGCGCGGCGATGGCTTCGTCCGCCCGGTCGGACATGGATTGATGCAGCCAATTGCCCTGGCTTTTCCCTATGCCGGCCTTGTCCCAGCTGAAGATGGCCAGGTTCTCGGACAACAGCAGATTGAACAAGGGGTAATAGCCATGGTTCGCATAGCGATCCATCGGGCCGTCGCCATGGATCAGCAAGATCACGGCATCCGGTGTTTTGTTCTCGGCTTGCAGCAAGGTGCCGGAAAGCCGCTGGCCATTGTGCTGAAACGTCAGCTCTTCCGCCTTGATGCCGTTGAGCTCGAAGTCGTCGATATGGCTGCTGAAGAAAACGGCGGCGGCCAAGAGCAGGCCGCTCAGCAATAAGGCGGCGAGTAGATGGGTTTTTTTCATGAGAAGGGTGTCCGGCATCGTCCCGCCGCGGCCGGCGGCAAGGCGGGTCATGCTGTCCGGGCTGCGGGTTTGCAAAGATCCTGGGATATTCCCATTGAGTACTACTGTTTTGCAAACCTTTGCCGCGCCGCGGGTGTCGGCGCGGGCATGCCGGGCGGGCCGGATAGGCGTTGGATATGAAAAAAGCCGCCATCCTGATTGGGATGCGGCTTAGACATGGTGTGGACGGTTTGGAGCCGAAGTGGCGCCCCGACAGGAAGTAAATTGCAATCATATGTATTTGTTTTTAATATAATTTATAACGTATGTTTTTTTAAAATGCCCCGCGATATACCCCCTTCGTCATTTCCCAGATCGAATGCTATGAGCGGCTAACAAAAATTCTGATGCTGTGTTGTCACGACTGGCCGAACTGCTTGTACTGCTGCATCGGCGCGGTTTGTCGTAGATGCTGCGCTTGGTTTTGTTAGCTGCTTTTACGTTGTGCCCAAGCTTGGAATAACCCAAGAAATGAAGAGAGACCTCTCTCTATTTATCATTTGTATAGCTTGAGCTGAGGGCTGATTAGTATTGCTGTTCTTGATTACTATATATTACTATGCTTTTGGCATGACTGTCGGTTTGAAACTTGTCAAAAAATTCAATACAGAAGTTTATAGAGTTTATATTGATTGATTTAAGTTGATGTTTGAGCTTATTCGATTAAACATTTTTTATATGAATTGCAGAGAATTTTTATGTCTAAGCTTGTTGCGATTAGAGTTCGAAATTTAAGATCACTTGAGGATACGGGATTTATTGAATTAAAGCCGATTACTATTTTGGTTGGTAAAAATAGTGCTGGGAAAAGCACTTTTGCAAGACTGCTTCCATTGTTAAGACAAACTGCTGAGGTGCAAAAGAAAGAGCCTATATTATGGTGGGGTAGGTTTGTAGATTTTGGCTCGTTTTCCGACTCGGTTAGTAAAAATTCCTCAGCAAGAGAGATAGAGCTAACATTCAAGGTTCTGATAGAGGATATGCTTGGCAATAAAGCATATATATTAAAAGGCTGGAAATCTCCAGGCTCGGAAGAGCTGACAGAGGTTGAGGCAGGCATAGTATTAAAAGAAAATGATGCTACTCACGAGTCTTATTTGGCAAGGGTTAAAATAAAACAAGGCATTGATGAATATACGATTGATTTTGATAATTCGCAAAAATTGGTGTCGATTAAGGTTAATGATTTTTCTCCCGACTTGAGTAGCGTGGCATTAACTCAAGTTGTACTTGCTTCTATTTTTCCACGAATTGAGTTTTTCAAGAAGAGAAAAGTGGCTCTTCCGGATAATAGTACAGGAGAGGTGCTGTATTCCGCAGATCAAATTAAATTTGAATTGTTGCGGTTTTTTTCGGTTGCGGGTTTGGTTCATGGTAATACTGGGTGGGATACAGTTTTAGATATTATTAGACAGTTAGATGTTAGCAGTATCGAGTCTTTGTTGACATCAATGAAGGGGGTCGTGGGAGCTCCCTCTTCATGGCGGTCAACCGTAGATAATTTAAATAAAAATAATCAGAAATTGGTTGATTTGCGTAATAGAATATTGGCTAGTGGCATACTTGGTATGCTGGAGCAAATTGATTCTGTTCTTGTAAGTGCTGTTTCGAGTTGTTCATATATTGAGCCTCTTAGGGCTACCGCAGAAAGGTACTATAGAAAGCAAGGTTTGTCAGTAGCTGAGGTTGACTCAAAAGGTGCAAATGTTCCTTTCTTTTTAGAGAGCTTGACCAGAGGAGATAGGGATCAGTTTGAGAGTTGGATGGAAGCTCATTTGAAAGCAAGAGTAAGAACTGTTCCAGATGGAGGAGGGCATCTTGTTATTCTTTTAAAAGAAAAGTCTGGAATAGAGGTCAATTTAGCTGATGTTGGATTCGGCTTTTCCCAAGTTCTGCCTGTCGCTCTTCAGCTTTGGGCGGCATCAAGGAAAAAAATGAGGAAACGTATTGCACCGAATGCAAATTCATCAATAGTTGTGATTGAGCAGCCAGAGCTGCATCTTCATCCTGAATATCAGGCCAAAATAGCAGACCTCATAAAGTCAACTGTCGATTCAGGGTTTGTTAATGTGATTGTTGAAACACATAGCCCGTCAATTATAAATCGGCTAGGTTTTCTCATTGCGACTGAAAAATTAGATCGAGGCATGATTCAAGTACTTAGGTTTGAGAAAGATGAGACATCTACTTCAACATTTATTTCGACCTCTTCATTTGATAGCGATGGTGTCTTGCAAGATTGGCCTTATGGTTTCTTTGATATATAGCATATGAATATAATTTTGACGAAAGAACTGTGCGATATTGAGGATTGGAATTTGATCCGGATTTCCGCAATTGACAAACTGGCAAGTAGTGGCTTTTATGGTCACCATATGATTTCAATTGAAAATTATTATGTTGCTGATTGCCTTTTATCGAAAGGGGTGGGTTTTAGTGCCGTAACAAAAGCTGTATTGGATAATTGTAGATCTAAGTTTGCTTTTTATGGTGGGCTAAAAAATTTGCCTGGATCAAGGTATGTTGTAACTTCAGATTCGTTGGGTTTTGGTCCGTTAAAATATCCCAATCAGATGGTGTTGGAAAGTGTTGGTTTTTTGTCTTTAGAGCCGTCAACAATAATTGCTGAAAATGTTACCGACTCGGCTATTTTTGATGTGGCAGGTCAGCATTATGCACAATATAAAAAATATAAAGGCATTAATGTGCGTTGTACTCCACGAGGAGGTGGTGGGAATGGCATAAAGGTGGAGTTTAATATGATTGTGCAGGCTGGTAGAGAGCTATGTTTAGCTATCACGGATGGGGACCAAAATTGGCCTGGGCGACCAGAGTCTGATGTATCTAAAGGGTGCTCAAAAATTGCTGCAATGAACCCTGTCTATTGCGAACATTTTAGGCTTCCTGTTAGAGAGCTAGAAAATTTGATCCCAATTTCTGCTGCTTATGAGATTGGTGCTAATCATAATTTGGAATTGATAGAAAAAGTATTGGAAAGGGCACCTCAAGTAAGAATGCACGGCGATTTAAAGGATGGGGTTGACTTTAAAAAAATATACAAAATGAAAAAAAATGGAAGTGAGAGACTGTTTCTTGAAGATGTGCATAGAAGAACCTCATTGCCGGTTAGAGTTTGTGAAGAGTGTTCGGCTGGAGATGGAGAGAAATGTGAATGTGTATTAATCCCAAATTTTAAGGCAGGAATCTCAGTTGAATTTAAAGATTGGTTATTGAGTCAGTCAAGACATAAATCTTTTGAGCGATTTGGTGGTGAATGGCGAGATGATTGGCTAAAAGTTGGAGAAGTGGTTTTTAATTTTTGCTGTGCCATGCCACAAATAAGAGTTTAATTTTAAAAATTTACGAGTAGCTTTTTACTTGCTTATTATGAATTTCAATGAAAGATCGTAAGGTCTTGAATGTTATATTTAAGATCTACCTTCTTTTTAACGTATGTAGCAAAAACTACTGCCAACACTGCCAAATCGTCTATAAGTTGCTGATTGGTATGGGTTTAGTTGTTGGCAGTGGCGGCTAAAGCACTGCCAACAGGCTGGGGCAAACTGCCAACTGGGCGGGATGGGGTGGTTTCACTGCCAATTGACTGCCAACACTGCCAACTCACTGCCAACAGATAAAACTATATAAATCAGTCTATTGGAGAGGTGTTGGCAGAGTTGGCAGTGGGTTTGGCCTCATGTGAGGGATTTTTCGCTTACTCTTCCGCTTCGCAGTCGTGCGGATGTAACTGCATGCGGTAGGCCTGGCCCACGCCTTTGCCGCCATGCACGGTCCAACCAGCGCGCCCCTTTGGTCGTTGCAGCATCCCCGCCCGGTACAGCACTTCGCAGGCATGCCGCACTTCATAGCCGGCGATGACTTCGCCCTTGAAGGCGCCCGGCGTCACCAGAAACACCGCTTCGCCTTCCAGCGTGTAGCGCTTGTAGCCCATCAGGTTGGGGACCAGCGGGTCGCTGTCATTCATCGGCAGCAGCACGAAGCGGGCATACTGGCTGGCCTGCAGCACGGTGGCGGCCTGGTCGATCAGGCGCGCGTCGTCGCGGTCTTCGATGCCGAAAGCCTGCATCCAGCGCTGCCAGGTGGGTTCCACCCCTTGAATCGCCTGTTCCTCCGTCCAGCCGGTCAGGCCGGCATGGCTGGCCATCTCGGCGGCCGCCGACAGAATGGCGAACTTGCGCGTCGCGCGGCGCACAGTCGGGGCGGCCCCCTCCGGCACGGCTGCCAGCATGCGCTGTTGCGACTGCTCCACCCACTGCACCGCCGCCGCCCGGTTATCCTGCAGCCAAGCGACGAAGGCGCGGCCGACGGTGCCGTAATGGCTGCGGGCATGCCGGGTCAGCTCGTCGGCGAAGACTTCGCCATTGCTGCGACTGTGGATGTGATCGAAAGCGCGATAGGGACCGGTGTCGGCCGGGATGTCGAGCTGGCGGATTTCCTGCCCGCCGCGCGGCATCTGGCCACCTTCGGTCAGATACTGGCTCATCGCCACTTCGCCGGTGGAACGTCGATGGCATCAGATATGCCGATCAGCGAACGCCGTATTGCGGAAATTACAAACCGGGTCTTGGGGTTGGGTTGTGCCGCGCTCCCACACAACAAAAAATTTGAAATGCCAAAAAAATGCGGAATTTGCTATGCACGACGGGTGGGAAAACAGGAACGCTGGCGCAAAATGGCCTGCCACGGAACGGCATCGGATGGCGGTGGACTTGGTAGGACGGACTCAGCGGCAAGGAAACGGGGGGAGGCAGGAAGAAGCGAAGAGGAGGCGGTCAGCGAACACGGCAACTGCATGCATAGCGTGCATGAAAACGCATGAGTCCGGGCAGGGGGACAAGGGCGTGCCAGGCCATAAGGCAAGGGCCTGGCACGGGTTCATGCAGCTGCATGATTAGCGGCCCATGAAGTGCGGGGGCGAGGCGGGGCTTCGATAGCGCGCGCAGGGGTTGAGGTAGCGAACAGGGTGTGAAGTTTCATTCAAAATGAATTGTGTGTTGTGAGTTAAGCCTCAGGGAGAGCTTTATTGCATGATTAATGATTTTTTCGCTTGATGGTGTACTCGTCTTTTCTTGTGAAGATATAGCTTCCGCTCTTTTCAAAAATGGCAATCTCTTTACTACTTAGCGCAACTAGAAGCCCTTCGTGAATAACTTCTCCTTTTTCATTTTGAACTGTAAAGCATTTGTCCCATGTGCTTGTTTTTTCTTTTGTGCAGCCAAGTTTTTTAAAGGTGTTAACCTTTTCGGTTTCAATATCGTAACCTTTTTTGTACGCAATGGTTGGAAATATCCACCAGGCAACTGCGCTAGTTGTTATTGCTGCGGGGATAAAGTAAATAATGTACGAAGAAATAAATATAAGTGCGCAAGCTTTAGTGAGCTTGTTGTTTTTAGGGTTTAAGTATTTTGTTATGTTGTTGATTGTTTTTGGATTGATTTGATTGGTTCTTCGTTGTCTATCTTTTAATTTTAATGAAACGTATGTTGTTAGAATTGAGAGTGTGATCAATCCTATTATCCAGAATGCGCCAGGCTTACTTGTGCTCCATTCAAAGATAGTATTGGATATTTCGCCTGCGGTAAGAAGAAAGTAACCAATGGCAAAATATGTATGAATGTATATGTCGGTTGTCGCTAATGGAAATGCTTCCGAGCTAATGCCGTATGCTGCTAAAACCCCTTGGTAGTACCCAAGGCCAATCAAGTATGCTGCCGGTGTCGCGAGTGCAACTAGCGCGGTAAAAAACAGCTTCTTCGAAATGGTTTTTTTGATAGATTCTTCGTTTGTACTGTTTTCTGAGTTGGGTTTTTCAGTCATTGAAGGCTCGTTTTAAGTTTTCGCTTATTTGGTAATGGCTAGTAGAAAGTTTGCACACCAATTCATCATTTCTCTGCGGTCATTTATATACTCGGCTCTGTTGTAAGCGGCAGGCACTTTATTTTTTTCGGTGTGGAATAGTTGTCGTTCAATTACATCCGGGTTAAATCCTTGCTCGTTTAGGATGGTGGATGCAGTTGACCGAAAGCCGTGTACGTCCGCTTTGCCCTTGAAACCCATACTATGCAGTGCCCGACGCAAGGTTTCTGGAGACATCGGGCGGCGTGGGTTGTTGCGATTTGGAAATATATGCTCCCTTCCTCCTGTTATGTCATGTAGCTTTTTTAACACTTCTAAGGTCGGGGGTGAAAGAGGCACAAGGTGAGGCGGTGCGGTTTTTTTGGATTTCTCCGGCAGCTTGCGATGTTCCGGCGGGATGGTCCACAGCGCCTTGTCGAAATCGATTTCTTCCCACCTGGCCATGGCCATCTCTCCGACGCGGGTGAAGGTCAGCAGCATTAGCTTCATCATCAGCTTGGTTTGCACGCTGCCGTCGTACTTCTCCAGCGCATCGAGGAAGGCGGGGATGCCCTCGCGCATCAGCGCCTTGCGCGGGGTGGATTGCTGGCTCTTGAGGGCATCGGTTAGCGGCGCGGCTGGATCGCTGTCACAGTGGCCGGTCAGGATGGCCAAGCGAAAGATGGCAGAGCAGCGTTGTCGAAGGCGCTTGGTTGTGTCGATGCTGCCGGCGTTCTCTACCTTGCGCAGCACCTCCAACAACTCAAGCGGGCGGATATCGTTTATGGGCTTGTCGCCGATATAAGGGAAAATGTGGGCTTTCATGGCCGAAAGGACGCGCTCGCTGTGGGCTGCGGACCATTCGTGGCTTTCTCTTTCATGCCACTCCAGCGCGATGGCTTCAAATGTGTTGGCGGCGGCAGCCAGCTTTATCACCTTATCCATCTTTCGAATTGATGCCGGATCTTCGCCATCGGCGATCTGCTTGCGGGTGCATCATCGCGCTTCAGCCTGGCTTCCTTCTCAGACTGACTTTCGGGTATACGCCCAGCGCCAGCTGCTTCTCTTTGCCATTGATACGATATTTCAGCCGCCAATACTTCGCGCTTGTCGGCATAACCCATAGAGACAGCCCCTGTCCATCGGTGAGCTTGGGATGCTTGCCATCCTCGCGGGGCTTGGCGTTTTTGATGGCGGCGTCGGTTAGGGGCATGGGGGTACTCCTCGCTTTGGGGGGATCGAAATCTGGGGGTGCACAAGATGCCACCAAACATACTCCCACGTACCCCCGGCTTTGCTTGGATGGTTTCGGACTGCTTTGGACGTAAAAAAACCCGCAAAGCCTTATTTGGCGCGGGTTTGTGTACTTTCTCGGACTGCTTTGGAAGTGTAGGTGGCGCCCCCGACAGGAATCGAACCTGTAACTGCCCCTTAGGAGGGGGCCGTTATATCCATTTAACTATCGGATTGGCGGGATAAGCCAGCGCCCTTGATTTTGCTGGATTTCCTATGTTGCGCAACGGTTATGTTATGTTTTGGCGTGGTGCTATTTCCGTTTGTTTCCGTGTGTTTCTGTAGGTTTTCTAGTGCTTAGTGCTACCATAGTGCTACGAAAATGACTCAAGTGATACGCGAAGTAGCACCATGGCGACGATTATACCGATCAATGGAAAGTGGCGCGCGACCGTCCGCAAGAAGCAGGGCGGCAAGCTGGTATTGAACAAAACCAAGACTTTCGACAGCAAGAAGCTGGCGGAGGACTGGGCCAAGCGTCTGGAGGTGAAGGTTCAAGACGATGGCGGGCTGAAATCCGTGCAGGACACGATGTCCACCCGCGGTGTGCTTGTCTCGACGTTGATCCAGAAGTACATGGACTACGTGGAGGCGGTGAAGCCGCTGGGGGAGACCAAGAAGAACGTGCTCAAGGTGCTGCGCGATTCGACCCTGGGACAGAAAACAGCAACCGGCTTGAAGGCTCAGGATCTGATCGACTATTGCATGGAGCGGCACGACCTGTATGGCAACGGCCCCGCCACGCTGTACCAGTATGTCGGGTATTTCCGGCAGGTGTTTGCGATCGCGCCATCAGCCTGGGGCATAGCGGTCACTACCACCGCAATTGATGAGGCCAAGCCGGTGCTGACGCATCTGGGGCTGATCGGGCAGGGGAATGAACGCGATCGGCGCCTCGAGGGAGACGAGTACCAGCGGCTGCTGGAATGGTTCACCGAATACGACCGGGGCCGCGCGCGCGAGGTTGAGATGCTGCCCGTGTTCCGCTTTGCCGTGGCGCTGCCGCTACGGCGCGGGGAGATATGTGGGATCAGCCGTCGGCATCTGGATATCAAGAAAAGAACGGTCATCATCAAAGACCGGAAGGACCCCAAGAAGAAAATCGGTAATGATCAGGAAGTGCCGCTGCTGGGCGAGGCGTGGGATATCGTCCAGGCTCAGCTTGCCGGCCGGGCCGAAGGCGACAAAGAGGAGCGAATTTTCCCGTATAACGTCACCACGGTCAGCGCGGTGTTTCAGCGAGCTGTTGAGTCGCTGGGGATTGAGGATTTGCACTTCCACGACCTGCGCCACGAGGGTACGTCCCGCTTGTTTGAGGCCGGCTACAGCATTGAGGAGGTTGCGCTGGTGACCGGCCACAAGAACTGGAACACGCTGCGCCGGTATACGCAATTGCGGCCGGCGTCGCTGCACCATAAGCCAGCGGCGGCCAACCTCGGAGGAACTCCTGTTGCTCCTCTGGAATCCAAGAGAGCAGTGGGCATAAAGCGCAAGGTCTGGATCGTGAAAACCCCTGATGGTTACCTGCATCCGCTGGAGGATGGTATGGGGTATGTCGAATCAGAGGGTGAAGCATGGGGATGGCTGACAGCGGATGAGGCGCAAGATGCGTTGGAGGGGGAGGGTGGTGCCGGTGAGCTCTTGCGGGTGCTGATGCCAGTCAGCTAAACCAAGATGGGGTTGTGTTGTAAGATTGGCTATGGAAAATTTTCAAAAAATCAATGGGCTATGTGCTAACGTCAGTATGACAAGGGATTTCCCTGCCGTGTAAAAATGATCATTTTTTTGACGGCTTGTTCTTTTTCGCTAATAATCACGTCGAATTCTTCCCGCCATTAGGCGGCCCCGCTGGCCTGAGCCGGCGGATATGTTCTTCCCGTGCACTTGAGGCGCGGCCCCGTGAGCCCGTGCTTGCGGAAATCATCCCGAGTGGTACGCTACTCGGCCCCATGGTCCTGTGACCATGGGTAGTCATCCTGCTGAATAAGCAGCCCCGGCAGCCTGAGCTGCCGGTTTTCTTTTGTGCGCCGGTTATGACAGATATAGTCCCCAAGAAACGTGTTGCATGCTTTATTGATGGCTTCAACCTCTATCACGCGGTGGATGAGCTTACCGACCGCAGGACAAGAAAGAGGATGAACCATCTCAAATGGCTCGATCTGAAGAGGCTTGCGGGCTGCTTTATCCAGCCGAGCATTGAGGAGGTCACGGCGGTTTATTACTACTCCGCGCTGGCGACATGGCTGCCAGATGCCCAGTCCAGGCATGAGGTCTACCTCAAGGCATTGGAGTCTACTGGGGTCACGATCAGGCTGGGAAAATTCAAGAAGAAAGACCGCCGGTGTAATAGCTGCGGTGTGACTTGGGTTGGGCACGAAGAAAAAGAGAGCGATGTAAACCTTGCTTTGGAATTGCTGAATGAGTCTTGGAGAGACTCTTTCGACAAGGCCATCATTATGACTGCCGACACCGATTTGGTACCGGTCATCAAGATGGTCCGAGCACAGTTCGCCCATAAGGAAATTGTGGCCGCGATACCGGAAGGTCGATATGGCAATGCGCTTGATTTGAGGCATAACAGTAGCCTTTCGCAGCGCATCAAGCAGCATCACATTGAGGCCTGCCTATTTGGGGCTTCATTCACGGCCGTTGATGGCTCTGTGCATCCCCGTCCCCATAAGTATCATCCGCCAAGAGTCGCGCCTGGTGGGAGGAAATGAAAAAGCCGGCCATGTGGCCGGCTTCTTACTTTAGGCGCTCTCGCCGTACTTCATCCACAACCCCATACCAAACACTGCCCCGAACACCGCGCCGACCAGGCGGGTTTTCACAATCGAGGCCAGGAGCTCTTCCTTCGCGCCGCTGGCCAGCAACGCGATCTGTTTTTCATCGCTGAGCGCAGCCCACAGCAGATCGCCGCCCTCCTTGAGTAGTAGCACGGCGGCGAGCACAACGCCGGCCGCCAGGAAAGCGTAGAGGATGCTGCGCCCCATCATCTCGGCCACCAGTGCCCCGAAGGCGATGATAAAGGCGATCAAGAAACCGGTGCCGAAGAAGGCCCAGAGATAAGCCGATAGCTGGTCAAAAAATCCCATCTTGTTCTCCTGTGGTGACAGATCAAAGCTGTGGAATAAGCGGCTGGTCAAGCCGGCGCACAGACTCGGCGCCATCGAGCACGCGGAGCCGGCGTGCCATCTCATTCAGCAGGTCCGCCGCGGCCTGGGAGTCCCTGCAGACCAGCTCAACGACGTTCGCGTCCACCACATTGCAGCTCTCAATGTTCTGCGCGCCAATCAGCTTGCCGTCCCGGCCGACCACTACCAGGTAGCGCCCCTCGGGCAGGTTGGCCAGCCGCTCGGATTGGGTGGGCGTGGCCGGCAGGCAGTCCCCTTGCCGGGCTAACTGGGTTCGCTTGCTTTCAAGCCGGGCCTCCACACGGCGCGAAAGCTCGTTGGTGCCGATGCGGCTGACCCACTCGAGCGCCCGCTTGCCCTGGCCTTCGGTCATTTCGTCCAGCGATGCCACGCTGAACTCGCAGCATACTTCTTCCTCGAGCAGGCTCCAGAATTCACTGCGATATTGACCGGCCAGCACGTCATGTACAAAGCCGAGGCGTTTGACGATCGCCTCGCGGGTGGCGGTGAACATCCGTGCGCTATCGGCAGGGGCCGCCTCCGCCAAGTCGTGGCTGACTTGGTCGAGTACATCGAGCACCCAGCGCCGGAACGCCTTAGCGACCGGCGTGCGTGCAAACATGGCGATGAGGTGGGTGCCGCGAAGCGAGAAAATGCGGACCTCTTTCTCGGATTCGCCGTTGCCGAAACCCTTGACCGTCAAATTGACGGTCAAGGTCATGTTTTCCGTGAATTCGTCCTTGTTGCGTTCGTAGATACGGGCAACAGAGTCCTCGCGGGCATAGCCGAGGGCGCGTGCAATGTCGCCCGAGCGGAGCCACGGTTGGCCGCTTCGGCAGACAACATCAAACGGGGTGTCTTGGAAGGTAAGAGACTGGGAAGTGGTCATGTGACCTCCATGGAATTTAGAGTAGGTGACCACCAAAAATGGTGGCCGGGGGCACTCTCGGATCCATGGGAACCGCGTCACGCCTTCCTCTTTCGAGTCTGCTATAGCGTGTCTCTAACCCGGCCATTGAGGCGTACGTGCCCGACGCGCAGGTGCGCGCAGGCACAAAAAAAGCGCCAAACTTACGGGGGCGTGAGGACCGCCATGGATTTTGAGAGGTCTCCAGTATCCCGCGTCTGGCCAAGACAGTCAAATCGAAGCGCATTCGAGCTCGGGGTAAAGCTTTTCCGCCTCGCGGTTGAGCTGATGCACCCGCTCTTTCCAGATCGGGTCGGTGGGCGGGGTAAAGTTATATGTGCGCCCAACTCGATGTGAAAACTCAATCGCCTCCAGCAGTATCAGATCAGGATGGGCTGCGAGTTTGCCTGGCAGGACGACTGAGGCGTGCTGCCCAAGCTCTCCCACCAGATCCTCGTAGAAGATCGACTCCACGAAGCGCGCCAGCTTGCCGTCAAAGCTGGCGAACCACACCGTATAAGCTCCGCCGCCGATGTCGAGCGTTTCGCTTCTGAGCACCATGTTTAGGAAGCTGATGTCGCAGGCGCCGTTGTGCGCCAGGCGCTGCAGCTCTCGGCCCGAAACGCTGATCTTGTCTCGGACGAACGGGGCAAAATTGTCGATCAGGCGGTTGCAGTAGGCTCGTTCCTGGGCGTTGAGTCGCCAGCCGCTTCTCTTTGCCCGGGCCTCCAGGTCGCCGAGCACAATCCTGGCAATCAGCATTTCCTTGGCGCTGAAGCAGTCTACCCACTTGCGCATCAACGATAAAAACCGGTTGTACCGCTCCATGGGCGTGGTCAGCGCCTGGTCGTTGGCGGCGATCAACATGCATAGCAGCAGCAGGTAGGGCATGCGCCGGACCATGGCTTCGTCTTCTGGCATGCATTCGATGCAACCGATGGTAGGGGTGCGTTCGCGGTGCTCGCCATTTGGGTCGTGCGGATCGTCGATTAGGCCCGGGGCATACATGGCCCAGAATTCATGGTACTGCCTGACGATATTGTCGAATGCAGCCGGTTCCAGTTCTGGCAGCACAAAGCCTGGGCTGATCGAGATGGGGATATGGTTGGCGGTGGCCTGGCTCACCAGTTTGACCAGTTCGCCGAGGCCACTCTTTGCCAGGAGTTGCTGATTTGGAGCGCCTTTTGTTACTTTGACATGCCGTGCGATGTCGAGCACTACATTGGTGTCAAGCACCAGGCTGGTTCCCTTGCGCCGCGATAAGTCCCGCTGCATCTGTTCAAGATTGCATTCGGGAGTCTCGTTGCGGCGGCGGGCTATTTTGATGAAATTCAGTACGGACATCGACTCTCTCGTCAGTTGATCAGCATATTGCATATGCCGTCACCCCGGAGCCGATTCAAGAGGCGTTTAGAGTTGGCTTCGTTCCCAGCTTTCTTTGGCCGACTGCCTCTGCTTGTCTATGAACTGAGCCAGATCGTCGATATGTACCATGACTGGTGCTTTCTGGCTTTCGGCCAGCCGCATGGTAGGCACCGGCAAGGTATTCAGGTTGGCGCGCCGGCGGGCCTCTGCCGGGCTGAGCCCGAAATATTCCTCGCAGATATCGTCCAGCTTCAGCACGGGCCGCTCGTATTGGGCCATCAGCAGGAATGCGGTTTTCATTGTTATCCCCTTATCTCACATGCGCCCAGCTCTCGCGGCGCAGCATCTTCTCGACAGTTCTCACGTGAAGCCCGAAACGGCGGGCCAGGCCAGCGGCGCTGTAGTCGCGGTTGAGCCGCTCTATCAGCCTCTGCTTGCGGGCGTGGAGACGGCGAATTCTGGCCACCACCGCTTCGTCCGCCTTGGCCTGCGGCAGCTCGGTGCCGTGCTTGGCATAGAGCCGGGCGCCAGTGGACTGCCATTCGCGCCGGTCCATGTTGTGTTTGCTGCCTCTCATCAAAAGACCCTCTCTTTTTCTCCCCAGTCGCCCTTCTTCCAGTCATTGGTACCGGGTATCCATTTTTGCCGAGTGCAGGTGGCTCCGGGTTGATGCGTCGGCCGCTGCGGGCCGACGTAGACCTCCTTGCCATTCACCCATAGCGAATAGCGGTATTGCGTCATGCCGCAACTCGCTCCCGTTGTTTCAGCTCGGCCAGCGTCCAGGCCGCCATGTCGCTGCAGTTGGCCCAGATTAGCGCGCGCGCCGGCCCGGGGCTGACACTGTTGCCCACCATGCGCACTTGGGCGCTCTTGCTGAACACGCGACCGTCGTGGCCACGGTCAATGATGTAGCTGGCGGGGAAGCCCTGGCAGCCGTACAGCTCGCGCGGGGTGAGCATGCGTAGGCAGATGTCGACGATCACCCACGGTTCGCCCCTGATCCAGACGGTGACCAGCGCCAGGCGATCGCGGGTGGTGCTGTCGCCGTGGTCCGCCGAGATCATTGTGGTCCATGCCACCTTGTGGCCCAGCGCCTCCAGCTCGCGTACGTACCGGCGCCAGGTGCGGCCGGCATGCTTCGGGTCGGGCACCAGGTATTGCTCCTGCACCGGCACGCGCTCTCCCTTGGCGGCAACGGTGCCGTCCAGCTTCATCACGCGACCCGTGTGTTTGCAGCGCTTGGCGATCAGCCGCCCCCATTGCAGGATCTGCTTTACGTTTTCCAGGGTAATGACGCGTGGCTGGCGCCCAGGTGCGCGGCGCTTGCCCATGCCTGCCCAGCGCAAGCCGACCCACGCCAGAGCGCGGATTTTCCTGTCGCGTGGCTGGCCGCCGGCAGCCTGGCTGTGGTGGGTGCAATCCGGCGAGAGGTGCAGCAAGCCGATGGCGCGGCCGCGGGTCGCTTCATACGGGCAGACCTCAAACACGTCGGCCCGGTAGTGCTCGGTTTGTGGGTGATTGGCGGTGTGCATCGACACCGCGTCCTCGTCGTGGTTAACCGACACATCGGAGTGTCGTCCAAGGGCTTGCTCGATGGCGGTGGACATCCCGCCACCGCCGGCGAACAGGTCGACGATGATCTCGTTGTCCATGCCGAGTAAGAATTGATCACGAATCATGGCTGACTCTCCGAAATGTTTTGTTGAGGCTGTGATTGATAGAGTGGCTGCGCCGGCGCAGTACATTGGCTAGCCGGGCGCGGTCGTGATGACTGTTGGTTGCTTGGCCGAGCAGTCCAAAGTAGCTGTTTGCGGCTTCGAACAACGACTCTTCGCCCATGTGGGCGCAACGCTCGATTGCCTGGCGGTAGCTGCGGCGGCGGGTTGTTCGAGCCCATGGCTTGATCACCTGGCCGACGAAATCGACACCGCGCGATACAGGTTGCAGAATGGTTTTCTTGGGATTGATTCGAACGTGCAGCCGCTCCTGCAGGAACGCTTCGATTTGCGCCTTGGCCTGGTTCAGCCACTGCGCCGATTCGTGCAGCAGGATGAAATCGTCCACATAGCGGATGTAGTGCCGGGCGCCGATCTGGTGCTTGGCAAACTGATCTAGCGCATTCAAGTAGACATTGGCGAAGAACTGCGACGATAGGTTGCCGATCGGCAAGCCCAAGTGGGCCGGCTGGTTCATCAGCCGCTTGTGTGCCGGGACGAGTGCCATCAGCTCCGGCCGCCCGCGGAATTCAAAGTCGCTGCGCGGGTCGTGGAACAGGATCTGCTCGGCCAGCGCCATCCACCAGGGCTCGCGCACGCGCGCGGCCAACTGGTGGCGCAGCACGTCTTTGTCGATGCTCACAAAGAAGTTGGCTAGATCCAGCTTCAGGTAGTAGGCCGGCTTGCTCCAGTTCTCCGTAATGCTCCGGATCTTGGCCTCCAGTCGCTCGGCGGAGTACAGCGTGCCGCGCGCCGGGATGCAGGCGCAGCTATCGGCAATGAACGCGGCGTGAAAGCGGGGCGAGATCCGGTTGTAAAGCAGGTGATGCACGATGCGGTCCCGGAAGTCGGCCGCCCACACTTCGCGCGGTTTCGGTCGGGTGACGACGAAACAAATTGACCGCCCTGGCTTGTAGGTACCGACCTGCAGCTCGTCGAATAGACCGACCAGGTTGCGTTCCAGGTTGGTCTCGAATGCCAGCGCGCTGCGGCTGTTCCGCTTCGTGCGCCGGCAATCGAAATAGGCCTCTACCAAGTCGCGGAAGGAAAATCCAGCGCGCACTGCACTTGAATCTGCGGACTGCCCGCGCGCGGAACTCGTTGTTCTTGTGGTTGTTGTTCTGGTTGCCATCATTGAAGTTCTGATTCCATGCGTTGTTGGGCGAAAACTGCGTCTTTTCGTACGATCTACGTCGCACTGCCGAAGGCGGTGCCGATCAGCAGTGAAACTGCGCCAGACCTGCCCGGCTGCTGCCGGCGGTATCCCTAGAGCGCATGTCGGTGGCCTCGTGAGCCAGCGGTACGACCAGATTCAAAATCACACGGGCCTGGCCGCCTTGACGGTCAGGCAGCAGGTGATGCTGCGGCATGCTTGCGCCAGCCTTGTGCTTGTTTCCCGACCTTATCGGTCAGCTCAATCGCCGCGGCATACTGGCCGTGAGAGATCAGCCGCATGTCGACGGAGAGCCGCAGGGTTAATTCGACTACCTGCAAGTGCTCCAGCAGCTCCACCAGGTGTGGCACCTTGTTGCGTGCCGCGTTGGCGCGATAGACCAGGATCGAGAGCGTGACGCACTCTTTGCGCAGGTCATCGCCCAGGGAGCGTTTGAAGTCCCTATGCATGCTGGCCGTCAGTTTGGTAACCAAGGCCAGCAGGTCGTAGGTGACCTTGTAGATCGGGAGTTGTGTATGCAGTGCCATGCTGGATTCGAGCGCGGGCTCGCGCCCGCGCTTAAATGGTTAAAGGGCTAAATGGATAAGGTTCTGCGGACTGCCCGCGCGCGGAACTCGTAGTACTCGTGGAGGTAGTCCTGGGTGCCATCAAGGAAGCCCTGACCCCAGGCGCCGTAGGGCGAAAACTGCGTGCTGGTCCAATACCAGTCCTTCTCGAACAGTTCTGGCACGTTGGCATAGCACAGTGCAGACTCGCGGCGGGCAGGCAGATACCAATCGGCGTGCCCGTCGATCACCAGGCCCGCCGCCCACTCGGCAGCCGGGTGTTCATGCTCGGAGCGTGCCAGTGCCAGAGTGTTGGCCCGGCCATCCCATTCGCTCTTGGCGCCCGGTTCGTCCTCCTCGCAGCCGCCCCAAGCGATTTCCTGCATAAAGCCATCGGCGCCCTCGGCGACGATCAGGTGATAGTCGGGCTGGCCGTTCTCGCCGCGCATCAAGCCGGCATAGATACCGCCATGAGCCGCCCAGTATTCGCCGATGCGCGGGGTTTTCTGAGCCGCCGCCGCCGGGTCCTTGGCATGCACGAAGCTGTCGATCAGGATGCGTGCTGCGTCTTCGGCCGGCACGGTCAGGGTGGCTTTGCCGATCGGCAAGCTGATGGTCTGTTGCTGCATGGCTCCCTCCTGGGGATCAATGGCCGAGCGCTTCGCGCCCGGCTAAATGGCTGAATGGATTAATTGCTGATGCGAATCTTGCGGACTGCCCGCGCGCGGAACTCGCTGAGCTCGTGGTTGGTGCCCTGGCTGCCATCACCGAAGTACTGAACCCATGCGTCGTAGGGCGAAAACTGCGTAGATGCCCAATACCAGCGGGCGTCGAAAGCCTCAGGCTGGCCATCCTGGAAGGCCTCCACGGCGGTCTGAGCTGGTGACTGTTCGGTGTACGGAAACCCCGGCGGCACGCTGCTGGCGTTGTCGCCATCGCGGAACGAGCAGTAGTTCTCATCCGTGGTCGGTTTCAGGTTGCGGTACAGAATCTCCAGCTCGTCGCGGCTCGGCAGGTACCAGTCGGCAAAGCCGCCGATGGTCAGGCCCAGCGCCCACTTGGACAGGTCACTACCGGCATCGGTCATGGCTTGGGTATTGGCCTTGCCATCAAAGCAACTGCGCGCCCCTTCAATGTCCGCGCCGTATTCGCCCCACTTGCCGGTGGTCTCGCCTTCGGCCTTGGGCGCAACGATCAGTGCAAATTCGTCAGTGCCGATACGGAAGCGACCGGCAAAAAAGCCGCCCTCGAAGGGGGTGCCAATGTCGGCGGGAGTGGTATTGGTAGTCATGTCCATGTGCTGCTCTCCAAAAATTGCATTCTCAGAATGCAGGGGGTTCAACGGTTTTGCGGCGAGGCCGCTCTGGGTGTGCTCAAGACGGTTCATACTTCGCCGCCGTCGCTCTCAACCAAGTCAGCCGGGTAACGTGACTCGCAGCAACTCGGGCATCCGCATTCCGCGCGCGGCAGGCGCATCGTTTCGCACTCGTCCGCCGGCTGTGCTGAGCGCGGGGTGATGTGGTGGCAGGTGTAGGCTTGGTACTGGCTCACGCTGCGGCCCTTTCCCCAGTCAGGTGCTCAAAGGTGGTCAGGAACATTTCCTTGGCACGGTGGCTGCTAGCCGCTTCAATGGTGTTCGGTAGGGGGCTCAAACCGGCAAGACACGGCCACGGTGCGTGGTGGGCCGGCATCAGGTCGCGTTTCTCGGTGGCCAGAGCCACCAGGTCGGCGCGCTTGATCTCGGGGTGGCGGAACAGGGCCGGGTCGATGTCGAACGCGTGGGCGACGGCGAGCATGATGCGGTGCTCAATGCAGACGTAGCCTTCCAGGTGCGGCTTGACCGGGCTGGCTACGTCGCAGATGAAAGCCTCGCTCGCGTCGTGCAGCAGGGCGGCCAGCGCCAGCTCGGCAGGAACAATATTGCTGACGATGCAGCTGTGCTGCGCCACGCTGTAAAACTCGCGGGTGTGGCCGTTGAAGCGGCAGATATGTGAGAGCGCGTGTGCGATGTCGTTGATGTTGATGGCGGCCGGGTTCGGGTTTATCGGGTCGAACGCGGTGCCGCTGTGGGTGAGAATCCAGCTCATGCCAGCACTCCTTCCGTGGTGTTTTTAACGTGGCGCAGCGACTCAATGAGGGCTTGCATACCGGGTTCGCTGAGTTGCTGGCCTGGAATATCCAGCGTGATGCAGGCGATGCTTGAAAGCGTCAGAGTGCGCAGAAGTGCGGCCAGTACGTCCGCTTCGTGTTCTGCGTCGTGTAAGGCGTGATGCTTGATCTTGTCCGCCGGGAACTCGGGCAGCTTGGTTTCCGGGTAGAGGTCCAGCACCAGGCCGCGCTGGCTGCGCAGGCAGCGGTTGCGCCAGAACGGCCAGCGCAGGCCATGCTGGGTAAAGGCATGCTGTAGCTGAGCGTTGTCGAAATCCGAGCCGTTGCCCCAGATCGGGTACGGGTTGAGCTGCAGCCAGGTTTGTAGGGAGTGCATGGCAAGCCAGATCGGCAGGCGCTGGCCGTCATCTTCGAATGCCTCAGAGAAGGCTTCGTCAGACTGTTCAAGCCACCAGTCCACAGTTGATTGGCTGACAGTACGGCCTGGCTGACGATGGCCGGTATCCCACTGCAGGCGGCGGTACCATCTGGCCAGCGGAGTTGCCTTGCCGTTCTCGATCTCCACCGCTACTGCACCAATGGTGAGCAATACGGCACTGGGCGCGATGTCCAGTGTTTCGTTGTCGATGATGATTTGTCGGGTTTTCATGTTTGCTTCCGGCTGTTGAGCTTCCCGAAGCCGCCGCGCTGCTGCTTTGCAGCGGCTTGAGGAAGCCGGCCCGGGTGGGCCGGATAGGTTGGTTACACGGCGCCGAAGTAGATCGGGCAGTCGGTGATCTGCTTCTGTAGTTGCTCGATGGTTTGCTTGGTGGCGGCTTCCAGTACCTGGTCGGGGCGGTGCAGATCGAACCAGATGGTGAGCTGGCCGCTATCGCGGTTGATGCGGAAGCGCAGGAAGGCTTCGATGAAGTAGCCCTGCCCGCCGGCGTAGGGCACGACACCGATGCCAAAGCGCTCGAACATCTGCAGCTTGCCTTTGGTCTGGTCGTTGCCTTCTTCCACGTACTCGAACTGGACTTGGCCGTTCTGCACCTTGGTGCCGCTGCGGTAACGCACGGTGCTGGTCATTTCCAGATTGGTGACGAACTCCAGCATTTCGGCGGCGCTAGGGTATTTGCGCTGCTCGTCAAGCGGGTTGGTCTCAACGATGTTGGCGATGTTGTTGGTGAGGAAGGTGGCCAGCGCCATCTGATCGAGCTTCTTGCCGTTGTTGGTGGTCCAGTTTTTCCAGTCCACGGTGGTTTGCGGATCGAAGCGCACGATGTGGTCGCCAAAACCGGTATCCGCTTGGCTGTCGCCGTTGACGATGGCCTTGAACTTGACGCTGTTCGCCGCATAGTCAGCGTCCACAATCACTTGGGTGCCGGTCTGCTTGTGACGGTTGACATAGTCGATGAAGCTATCCAGCTGGTGCAGGTTGGTGATGCCCTTCTTGCGCAGCGGAGCTTCGCGCAGGTCTTCCAGGCGGGTGTTCTTCCAGCTGCCGCTGGCGTCCGGCTGCAGCAGGAACGGCGTGCCGTTGATGGTCTCGACAAACGGTTTTTGTGCGGCGTCGAGGGCGGACTGGATCTCGTTCACTTGGGTCATGCGGGGTATTCCCTATGGGTTGAGGTTGGGTGAATTAGTTGGAGCCGGCGGCCTTGAGGGCTGCCGGTGTGGCCGGTACGGCGGCCAGCGGCGCGCTGGCTTCCGGCTTGGGTACGGCAGAGAGGTTGAGTTCGGTCTGGCGCGGGTCTTGGCGCTGCAGGCTGCCGGACGGCTGGGCAAACATGAGCGTGCCGGCCTTTTTCTCGCGCGGGATGACAGACTTGATGTCGTCGGTGATGGTAACGACGGCGTCGCCCTTGCTGGCTGGGTCAAAGCTGATCTTGACGGTGACGCTGCCCTTCTTGCCGGTCGCTAGAACGGCATTGACAACCTTGGCCATCTCTTCGGTGAGTTCTTCCACCATTTCTCCGGCGCGGATGTCACGGAGTTGGTCGGTTGCTGCTCGCATGATTGAATCTCCTTGGGGTGAGTGCTGGGTTAGCTGGCCGCCAGGCAGGCGTCGACCGCCTCGCGGATGGCAAAGGTGACTGCCTTGCCGCGCGGGAAGCGGGCAAAACGATCGAGATTGATGACGCGGAAGGCGCGAACGTTCTGGTGCTGGCCCGATTTCTTCACCACAACCAGCAGCTGCTTGCCGAGACCTGGGGCCGGTATCAGCAGGCCGGGAGCGGCTGCAGCCGGATCGAGGCCGTGTACCTTGGTGGCGGCGTTGTGGTGCTGCTCGGCGATCTGCTTGGCGACATTCGCCACGCGGGCTTTGTCGCTTGCGTGGCCGCCGGTGATCAGCAGGACTTTTGGCATGGATTTCTCCTTGTGAGGGTCGGGGTAGGCCGCCGCACTAGGCGCCGGCCACGTAATCAGCGAGCTTGCAAGCCGCGAAAAACAGCCCGGTCGCAATGGCTCCGCGAAGGGTGCCGAAGATGAGTGCGCAGGCCAGATTCCAGGTGGAGTGCAAGGTGCGGGTCACTGGAGCGCCTCGCGCTCGATTCGGCGGTCTTCGATCGCACGGCGGGCTGCTGCGCGGCGCTTGTCCGCTTGGGTGAGTGCCGGCGGCAACGGGCCGCCAAGCTCTTTGCTGCGCTGAATGGCGCGGCGTTCCAGATAGTCGGGTTGTGGGTAGTGACGGGTCGCCATGGTTAGCCCTTCTTGATCGCAGGGAACACGGCGTTGCCATTTACGAAAAACGGGCTTTTGATGACCCAACCATCAGCGCGCAGTTGGCGTGCGCACTCGTCCGTTAGGAACTGAGAGGGGATATCCAGGGCTGCCATACCATCTCCTAAACATCACGATTTGTGATGTGCGAATCATCACGCAATGTGATGTATGGGTCAACCGTTTTTGTGATGTGAATTCATATTTGTGATTTTTGTGGCGGACGGGCAACAAAAAACCGGCTGAGAGCCGGTTTTTGTGATGTTGAGCTTGCTGGGCGTGAGGTGATGGACGCAATTAGAGCGCATCAATTAGGTGGTGCCGCTGAGCGCGCGGCACTCGGCCTGCGCTTCGCATGGGTGGCTTGTTATGTGGAATAGCTAGGCGGGCTGACTTGAACGGCGATGTGGCGAGGAAGGGTGCTGCGGGCGCTTGTGCGCTAGATTAACCGCCGCGCCACACCACGTGCCCAAATATCCTAATGAACTCGGCCTGTTCGGCGGAAATTTCGATGTCGCGGTACCGCTCGTTGTCCGAGTGCAGGATCAGGGTGCCGCCGGGCTGCTTGAAAATACGCTTGATGAACCACTCGTCATCGAAACACACAGCGTAGACCTCGCCGTCTTTCGGGGCGGTGTCGCCTGTGTCGATCATGACCGTGTCCCCATCCGCCAGGTAGGGCTGCATTGAGTCCCCGCGCACGTATAAAGCCTTGAGGCTCTTGGGGTCCAGGCGCCGGGCGTTAAGGAATCTGCGGCGGAAGGCCAGGGGGTCTTTCTCGTGAACGACCCAGGCAAGATTGCCGCAGCCTGCCGACAGCCTAAGGTCATGCCGCTCGACAAAGATATAGTCCTCGGCATCCAGTTCATCTGTCGCTTCGTATGACACGATGAGGCCGGTTGCGGTAGGAGACTCTTCCTCGCCGAACAGGATTTCCTTGACGCTGACGCGCAGGGCCTGAGCGATCGCTTCTAGATCGCTCAGGCTGGGCTCGCGCTTATCGTTCTCGTACTGGCTGATGCGCGACTGGCTGCCCCACCCGCACAGCTCAGCAAGTTCCGGCTGTTTAAGCCCGGCTTTCTCGCGCAGTTCTTTCAGACGTTTGCCGATGTGTAGCACTTTGTTTTCCTCCTGCCTCGAAAGTTATCACATCCTGTGATTAATTGAAATCACATGGCGCGCTGCAAAAAAATCTCGTTTTGTGATTTTCGCGTTTACTGAATAACAAAACGTGATTATCATCGGCGCATGAATACAGATCTCATCAAGGACATCATCCAAGACGCCGGGGGCACCAAGGCGGTCGCGATCGACCGCGGCATCAATGAGTCTGCGGTCTACAACTGGATCGCTCGTGGCCAGATCCCTGCAGACCATTGCCCCAGCCTGGAGCGCCTTTCCGGTGGGAAGCGCCGCTGCGAACAAATGCGTTCTGATGTCGAGTGGTCTGTACTCCGCGGCTCGTCTGCCGCGCCGATTTCCTCCTCTGCTGCTTCTTCTAACCCTTGAGCGGCAGTTTGCCGGTGTAGCCGGCTTTTTTTATTCATGGCTTCAGCCAGTCGGCTGGGGCGGGCGGTAAGCCGCCGCGCGCCGGAAGGTGCGGAATGCACAGCGGGGTATGCAAATGCAACACGCGACTGGTGCTCTGGCTGGACTGGACTACGGCCCCGCCGCCATTTGGTTGATGGATGTGTGATGTTGACACCCCGCCCTTTCCATCTGCGAATGCTGAAAGTGCGAGCGTGGCAGATTCGAAAGTTGCCGCCTGATCAGCGGCAGCAAGCAGGTAAGAGCCTGCTGAGCGAGATCAAGAATTACCTGGACAAGTTGAGCGATGGCACAAACGTATCGCGATCCAACGTTTGATGAAGTGGCAGCCCGCGAAGCGCGTGAGCAAAAAGAAGCGGCACGCGATGCCGAGCGCGCCGCGTATGCGGCAGCTCGTCGCGCTGGACCAGCTTATAAGGCAATGCGCCGCCGGAAGATAGCGCGCCTGATGAGACAGGTGAAGCTGGGGCTGTTGAAGTGACCTGGCGCACGGTGGGCCTGGCTTGTCAGGTGTTTGACGGGCCGGCCAGCTATGTGAATGCGTGGGACATCGGTTTTCAGAAGGAGCTGCGCCGGATAGCCGGCATTCGTAGCCTCACTGAACGCCGCAGGGCATTGAAAGATATCGAGGCGCAGAGCGGCGCGCCGGCGCGAAAACGGATGGAAGCAGCGCTGGCAAGGCTTTGGGCCGCAAGGGATACCCAATGAAAAGCAAATTGGCAGAGCTGCTGGTGACCCAGTATGGCAAACCGGCCGAGAAGCAGCGCAAGACGGTGGTGAGCGAAGAAACGCTGGCGCGGCCGTTTGGGTCGCACAAGGATGCGTTCTACGGTCTGCTGGTGCCGGTTACAAATCCTCGTCGCTGAGCAGCATGCTGAGTGTGGTGGTGCACCAGTGGTCGAGGTAAGACAGTGTTTCGTCCGACAGGTTGGATTCCGCATTCATCGTGGCGAGCATCCTGGCCGACTCTTCGCGGAAATGATTGGCGATTTCAGCGCGGCGGCCACTGGTGGCAACGACCGATAGCAGCAGTGTCTGCACACCCATTAGGTTGCCGGTGAGCTGGTTGAGACGAGATTCGATTTCTTTGTTGTCCACGGTATTGCTCCAAGTGATACCGGCAGTTTAAAGCAGAAACAATTCGGAGGCGAAAATGGGGGCGTTACTAGACAGCGTGCTGGATCAGTTTCGCGAGCGGGGAATGCCTGACATTGGCATTACAGATCTGCGGGCTGACGATAAAAAGCACGTCTATGGCCCGAAGAAAAAGGCTTGGTATCGTCTGAACGAATACCACTCGCCCAAGACCGGTAAGGTCTGGTTGAGTGGGGTATTCGGTCACAAGGATGAGTGGTGGAAGATCGAACACCAGGCTGATGGCGAGGTCATGACGCCCGAAGAACGGGAAGCCGCTCAGCGTGAATTCGAGCGTAAGGAGCGGGAATACCAGGCGCGGCAGCGGCGAGTGTACGAGCTGGCGTCCAACCGGGCGCGTGCACAGTGGGAGCGATCGGTAAAGGACGGCGAATCCGCCTACTGTGTGCGTAAGCAGATAGCGCGGGCCGAGAGTGCGCGCTATATGACCGATCATGGCTGGGAAAACTGGCTGATCATTCCGTTGATCCGCTACGACCAATCGCGGCTGGTCGGGGTGCAGAAGATCGCGCCGGAAAAGCCGGCGGATGGCGTCGACAAGCGCTTCACCAAGGGCTTCGAAAAGAACGGCGCCGCGTGCCGCTTGGGCGATGAGCCGATTGATGGCGATTTGCTCCTGGTTGCCGAGGGTTACGCCACGGCCACCAGCGGGCGGGAGGCGGTTGAATATGATTACCCGGTATTCATGGCCCTCGATAGCGGCAATCTGCCACACGTGGCGCGCATCCTGCGGGCGAAGTATCCGAATAGCCCTCTGTTGTTCCTGGCTGATGACGACTACTTGCCGAAGAAATCAGGCGAACCAAACCACGCTGGCGAGAAGAAAGCGCAGCAGGCCGTGCTGGAAGTCGGCAACGCCGCGTTTGTGCTACCACGTTTCTCGGTGGCTCGACGGGCGAGCGATGACGATGAATCATTGCCGAAGTTGACCGACTTCAACGACTTGCACGACGCCGAAGGAATTGAGGTGGCGCGCGCACAGATCCGCGCTGCAATCAACGCGCAGCTCTCCCCGCCCCCACTTGAGGAGGTGCCGAACGGCGATTCGGCGGCGACTGTCGTCGACAACCCAGAGGGGGGTGAGGGGCCGCCGCAGGCTGATATTGAAGCCGAGCTCTATAAGCACTTCGCCCTGGTTGAGGGCAAAACGCGGGCGATCGACAAACGAAGCGGGGTGGAATACAGCAAGGCCGCGCTCAAAGACCGCTACGGCAAGGATGCCGTGGAGGCTTGGCTGGCTCGTGACAATAAGCTGCTGATGACGCAGGCCGAAGTATCGGCCATGAAGCGGATGCGCGAGCAGAAGGAGCGGCGCACGGATATCGAGCTGATTGAGAACCTGAAGCGATATATCTACCTCGATGGATCGAGCAACATCTGGGATGAGCAACTGCGCAGGGTAATCGATCAGGCGTCGGCCAAGCTGGCGATGGGGAGCTATTTCAAGGTGTGGCTGGATGACCCGAACCGGAGAAAGCTGCCGTTTGATGCCATCCGCTTCGAGCCCGGCCGCGATCTCGGGCCGGACTACATCAACTTGTATCGTGGCCTTCCGCTCGTTCCGGCGCGGCCGGCTGGAGAATTGCCGCGGGATTTGTGGGCGCTGGTGCCGCGGTTCCCCGCTTGCGAAAACATCATTGTGCTGCTGCATCACCTGTGCAACTGGCGCTCCGAAGTGGTCGAGTGGATGATCAACTGGATCGCCTATCCCCTACAGAATATCGGCGCCAAGATGGACTCGGCGATTCTGATGCATGGCGATATCCATGGCTCTGGCAAGTCCATGTTCTGGGAGCTCTGCGTCAAGCCGTTGTACGGCGAGTACGGCACCACGCTGGGACAGCACCAGCTTGAGAGCCAGTACACCTCCAGCCGCAGCCGCCGGCTGTTCATTCTGTTCGAGGAGGTGTTTGCCTCGAACCAGAAGTACAGTCACACGGGGGTGCTCAAGCACATGATCACCGGCAAGACCCAGACGATCGAGAAAAAGTTCGTCGATTCCTGGGAGGAAGAAAACCACCTCAATGCGGTATTCCTATCCAACGCCATCCAGCCGTTCCATGTGGAAGCGCACGACCGGCGCTATATGGTGCTGTGGCCGGGCGAGAAGTTGCCGGACGAATTGAAAACAGCGGTGAGCTATGAGCTGGGCAATGGCGGCCTCGAGGCGTTCTATGGCTTCCTGATGTCGGTGCCGCTGACGCTGGCGGCCGGGCGCGAGCCGGACGGTATTGAGAAGTTCGATCCGCACACGCAGCCGATGATGACGCCGGAGAAGTCCCGCTTGATCCGCTATGGGCTGTCGGGCTGGGAGCTGTTCTATAGTGAGTGGCTGCGTGGCGATCTTCCCGTACCCTTCTTGAGTTGTATGGCCGACGACCTGGTGGCGGTTTATCACGTCTGGTGCGCCAGATCCGGTGAGAAAGAAATGTCGCGCAACAAGTTCGTCAACGCCATGGCCACCAAAGTGCCGAAGGCGCGGCGGCGCTGGCGGTGGAAGGGCATGGCCGACTCTAGGCAGGACCAGATATTCAAGGTTGGGCGAGAGGGCATGGGGCTTGCCGAGATGGATTATCTGGGCGACCATATATCCCAGTTCCGCCATGCCATGCGCGATGCCGAAATCAGCCTGCCCGACGACCTCTAAATGTGCAGGGTGTGCAAGTAGTGTTCAGGTTTCTGTGCAGGTTGCAAACTCAATAGCGACGCGGGTTTGTGCAGGATGTGCAGCTAAAACGGTCATGCGCGCAGGCGCGTGGCCTTTTTTATTTTTCCCTTTCCCCATTTAAATGTTTTTGGCGGTGAAAATAATATCTCGCGTGCGCGTAAAAACAGCCTGCACAGGCTGCACAACCTGCACAAAGCCCCGTTGTTATTGGCTTTGCGGATTGGCGGTATTTGCACATGTCCATGCACAAGGGGTGCACGGGTATTTTTGCAACCCTGCTGGCATTGAACTTGGCCTGTAGTAAAATACTGATTAATAAAAGAAAGCCTGGCTTGACTGGGCTAAGGAGTCTCCAGGGGTCTTCACGGAGGCGAACTGTGAACCGTAACCAAAATATCGACGTTGTATCTATCGTCCGGAAGGCGATTGAAGTTTTATCCGCAGCAGGTGGCGCCAAGGCCATCGATTACGGGCGTGGTCCTGGTGGCCGGGAGTTTGTCGGCGCGCTGGTGATGGATGTGGAGGCGGCTTCGGCAATCAACGAGGCCATGATTCTGCTGCCGCCCGAGCACAACCTGGCGCTGATGTGGAAGGTGCTCAACAATGACCCGCGTGACGGCTGGGCGGTTTGCCAGGATCTGGCATGCTTTGCCTCTCATCACCTCGGGCCATCCGGTGATAAGTTCGGGCGGGAAGGTCTGCTGTACTGGGTTCGCCATTGGGCGCGCCGCGACGGAAGCTGCCGCGAGGCCGCCTGGCGATTTGGCTCCTCCTATGACACCCATAACCGTTACTACCGCGAGGTTGTCCAGCCGTTGCTCAACGGTTGGTTCGTTGCCGCCAGGGGCGCTCTTGAGCCTGTCATCGAAAATTATTACCTATCCGTTCGGGATGCTGCTTGACAGGGTAAAAATCTGACAATAATATGCAATCTGCAGCGACCCAAATTGCGTCTAAAGCCCGGAGAACCCCTCCGGGCTTTTTGCATTTCGGGCGCCAGAAGGGCGGCGACCACGGCCAGCAACCGAGCAAAGGAAGCGGATGGGTGGAGTTGGCGAAAGGCGAGTTACCCAGCCAAGGATGGCGCACCAAGCGCATGGGGTACTGACCGGATGGCGACCGGATAACGCATCAGCAGCCTTACTTACGACGACATCTCAACGCAATCAGCCGGACGAGTCATGCCAAACCGGCCCCGGACGCTGTAACCGGGATCGAGTACCTCTAGATCGCCTCCGCTTGGGCTTCTTGCCTGGGCGCGCCGCCCTTCGGGGTGGCACCCTTCCAGCCCCGCGCATCGTCGCGGGGCTTCTGCTTTCCAAGGAGCATCACATGTCGAAGCCGTCTCAGCCGTTTGCCCGCGCGCTCGCGTTCAGCCAGGCGCTGACCGCCATCATCAACCTGCCGCTGGCGCTGCGGATTGCCAAGCTCGCCGAGCTGGGCAGCTACCAGTCGCAGGGCAAGGGTAAGGGGCGCTTCACGGGCAAGTTCAGTGCCAAGCGCATGCGCAACTCCAACAAGGCGTTTGAGCATGCCAGCGGCTGCGGCCCGCGTGAGGTCGCCCGGCGCCGTCGCCAGATCGAGCGCGGCATGCTCCAAGTCTCTCCTGTTTAAGCCCTGCCAGATCGCAGGGCTTTTTGTTTCTGCGCGCGGTTGGCATAGGAGCCATAGAACCTACGGGTAATCCGCGTGCCCCCCATTCGAAAGTCCGCCATGGCTGCCAGCATTTCGGTATTGACCAATGCCCGGGAGCTTCAGCGCAAACTGGGAGCCGTTGCGCGCAAGCAGCTGCCATTTGCCACGGCCCAAGCACTCACCGCGGTGGCGGGGCTCGTCCAAGATGGCGAGACCAAGCTACTTGTGGAAAGGCTCAAGAACCCGTCGCCCTTCACTCGAAAATCGGTGGGGATGCGCGGAGCGCGCAAGAGCAACCTGGAGGCGATGGTCTTTATCAAGGACCGAGCTGCCCGCTACCTGGAGCCGTTCGAGGATGGCGGTGTGCACCGGCTGGCCGGTCGTGCGCTGCTCAACCCGAAGGACATCAAGCTGAACGCCTACGGGCAGCTGTCGCGCGGCACGCTGGCCAAGCTCAAGGCCCGGCCCGATATCTTCATCGGTCCGGTGAAGACCAAGAAGGGTGTGGTCAACGGCGTGTGGCAGCGGCCTACCGATACCCGCCGCGTCACGCTGCTGAACTCCAAGGGGAAGCGGCTGGGCCGGCTCAACAAGGCCGCCGAACAGCGTGGCCATCTGAAACTGCTGATCCGCTTCGGCGATGCGTTGCCGGTCAAGACCCACCTGGGCTACCGCGAACGGGCGCAGCAGATCGTCGGGCGCAACTTCAATCCCGAGTTCGATAAGGCGCTGGCCAAGGCCTTGGCCACAGCCAGATGACCTAGGCGATTGCCATGGGTCCTTCCTGGAGGGTCAAGTCCCGAGGGCATTGCGCGCCGCGTTTCCTTTCTAGTCACGAGGTTTTCCATAGGGGGTTATATGGTGCACGGCCTTGCCAGACCTGGCACTCAAGCCGAGTTCGGCCATCTGGTCGGCATCAGCCAGCCCGCCGTCAGCGACTTGGTCGCGCGCGGCGTGCTGCCCCCCGGCGCCAATCTGATCGACTGGCTGCAGGCGTACTGCGCGAACCTGCGCGAGCAAGCAGCGGGCCGGGCGGCCGAGGGCAATGGCCCGAGCCTGGTCCAGGAGCGTGCCCGGCTGGCCAAAGAACAGGCTGACTTGGTGGCGATGAAGAACGCCCGCGAGCGCCGCGAGCTGGCACCGGTCTGGATGCTCGAGGTGGTGCTGGCCGGAGTATCGCGCCAGATCGCCGGCATCCTTGAGGCGATCCCCATCAACTTGAAGCGGAACTCCGGTTCGATCACCACCAAGGACCTGGAGTACATCACCCGCGAAATCACGACTGCCCGAAATCTGGCCGCGTCGGTAGAGTTTGACTGGAGCGAACTGGATGGACAGGAGCGAGATCCAGAAGGCCATTCAGCGGGGCCTGACCCCGATGGGGGCACCTGATCCGCTGACGCTGTCCGAGTGGGCCGCCGAGCATTTCTACTTATCGGCCGAGTCCTCATACGTCGAGCAGAAATGGGAAGCCTACCCGCCCCAGGTGGCGGTGATGAACGCCATCAGCAACGACGACATCCGAGAGGTGGACTGGATCAAGTCCGCCCGGGTGGGGTACACCAAGATCATCCTGGCGGCCATGCTCTACATGGCCGAGCACAAGCGGCGCAACCAGGCCATATGGCAGCCGACCGACGACGACTCCGACGACTTCGTGAAAACCGAGCTGGAGCCGGCGTTGCGCGACGTGACCGCCATGCGCAAGGTGTTTCCGCAGTATCTGGCCCGGCACAAGAGCAACACGCTCAAGCAAAAGAAGTTCGTCGACTCGATCCTGTTCACCAAGGGCGGCAAGGCCGCCAAGAACTTCCGGCGGATCTCGATCGACACCGGCTTCCTCGATGAGGCCGATGCCTTCGACCGCGACGTAGAGAAAGAGGGCGACCCGTTCACCCTCGCCAAGAAGCGGACCGAAGGCGCCACCTTCCCCAAGATGGTGGTGGGCAGCACTCCCAAGCTCAAAGGCTTCTCGCTGATCGAAGACCGGGCGGCGCTGGCCGACGTCCTGCTGCGCTTCCACATCCGCTGCCCGCATTGCGGGGAGTGGATCACGCTGCAGTGGGGCGGCAAGGACAAGCCGTTCGGCTTCAAGTGGGTCAACGGCGACGCAGAGACGGTCGCCCACCTCTGCGGCGAATGCAGCGCTCTGTTCACCCAGGCCGATTATCTGACGGTCTGGGGCTCCGGGCGCTGGATCAGCGATTCCGGTATCTGGACCGCTGATGGCATCCGCTTCTACAACGCGGCGGATGAGGAGGTGCCGGTACCGGTTCACGTCGCATTCCATATTTGGACCGCCTACAGCCCGCAAGCCACATGGGCCGACATCGTGCGCGAGTTCCTGGCCGCTGCCGAAAAGGCTAAGGCCGGCGACATGTCGAAAATGAAAACCTTCGTCAACACCACGCGTGGCGAGGTGTGGGAAGAGGATGTCGAGAAAACCGACTCTGACGCCCTGGCGGAACGGGCCGAGTCCTTCCCGCTGCGCGTGGTGCCGATGGGCGGCCTGGTGCTGGTGGCCGGCGTCGACGTGCAGGCCGACCGCTTCGAAGTGGTGGTGTGGGCGCTCGGTCGCGGCGAGGAGTCCTGGACGGTCGATTATGTCCAGCTGCACGCCAACCCCGCCGACGAAACTGAGTGGGACAAGCTCGACGCCTACCTGCAGACGGCCTTTCCGCACACCGCCGGCAGCATGCTGACCATCGAGGCTGCCGCGGTGGATACCGGCGGTCACTACACCCACCAGGCTTACAACTTCTGCCGCCAGCGCGCGCGCCGCAAGATTTTCGCGGTCAAGGGCGATAGCCAGCAGGGCAAACCGATCAAGGGCCGCAGCTCGTCGCAAGACGTGAACTGGCGCGGCAAGGTGATCAAGCGCGGCGTCAAGTTGTGGCTGGTCGGTACTGACACTGCCAAGGACTTGCTGCACGGGCGTCTGCAGATCGTCGGCGCCGGCCCTGGCGCAGTGCATTTCAGCAAAGAACTGCCGGAGACGTTCTACAAGCAGATCACGTCGGAATACCGGGTGCTGGCGAAAACCCAATCGGGCGATCAATACCGCTGGGTGAAGCCGTCCGGCAAGCGCAACGAGGTGCTGGATTGCACGGTGTATTCGATGTTCTGCGCCCAGCAACTGGACCTGCACCGCTTTACCGACAAGATGTGGGAGAAGCTCGAAGCCGCAGTGCAGCCGCCGAACCACGATCTGTTTGCCGCGGCACCGGCACCGGCGCCGCTTCCTGAAAAGCCGCCGGAACGACCGGTGGACGCGCCGGCGCCCCGCCCTGATCCCGCTCCGCGCCGATCCCGGATTTCCCGGTTTGCGTAGCCAGCCCGCTTCGGCGGGCTTTTTCTTTGGAGACAGTCTTGTTCAACCCGAACACGAGCCTATTGGCCGGCCTGTCGACGGCGGCCCTGCAGCAGGCGCTGCAGGACGCCCAGCAAGCCTATATCGATCTGTCTACCGGCGCCAAAGGCGAGTCCTTCTCCTACACGCAGGGGGATGGGGCTAAGTCGGTGACTTACACCCGCGCCAATATCGGCCAGCTGCAAATGCTGATCAGGCAGCTTCAGCAGCAGCTCGGCATCATCCCGCGCGCCCGGCGCGCTATCCGTCCCATCTTTTAAGAATGGTCGCTCCCATGATCCTCGACTCTACAGGTAATCCGATTGCGCCCGCCGCGCCGACGGGAGCGGCGTATGGCCGGGCTCGGGCCGATTTAGGCCCCGGTGCCGCCCTGGCACCGTATTCCAGCGTGTTCCCTTACGAGGCATCAAGCTGGCAGACGCAGGAAATGGGCGACTGGCTGCCGTGGATTCGCTCTCCCGATGCTGAGATCAACCAGTTCCGTGACCGCATGGTCGCCCGGAGCCGGGATCTTGCTCGAAACGATGGCTGGGCCGCCGGCGGCATCACCCGGATACTCGACAACACGGTGGGCGCCTCCATGCGCCTGGCGGCCAACCCCGACTACCGGTCCTTGGCCGCTTTGACCGGCAACAGCAAGTTCGATGCGGTCTGGGCCGAGGAATTCCGGCGCGCGGCCGAAGGGCTGTGGCGTGGGTATGCCGATGATATCGGCCGCTATAACGATGTGTCGCGCCAGTTGACTGTGTCGCAGCAGTTGCGCCTGGCGCTGCGGCACAAGTTGATCGACGGTGATTCGTTGGTGGTCGCCTACTGGCTGCCCGAACGGATCGGGCGCGGTGGTGCGCGCTATGCGACCTCGTTCATGGTGGTCGATCCTGACCGCCTGTCCAATCCGTACCAGATGGTGGACACCAAATACCTGCGCGGTGGCGTCGAGATCGACGACTATGGCGTGCCGGTGGCCTACCACATCCGCAAGGCCCACCAGAACGACTGGTATAACTCGGTCGAAAGCATGCAGTGGGAGCGCGTCGAGCGCGAGGACGAGGACGGCTGGCTGCGCGTTATCCACGATTTCGAGCGTGACCGTGCCGGCCAGAATCGCGGCATTGGCGTGTTCATTCCGGTGCTGGCGCGCTTCAAGATGCTGGCGCGGTACTACGGGGTGGAGCTGCAAGCCGCCACGATCGCCGCGACGTTTGGCACCTACGTCACCAGCCCGTATGACCCTGAGCAGGTCGACGACGCGCTCAGCGATGGCGAGTTATCGAACTACCAGCAGTTGCGCTCCGACTGGGCGAGTGAGCGCCCGGCGATGCTTAACGGAGCGCGCATCCCGACGCTTGCACCTGGTGAGACGATCACCTCGGTGGGCGCCGCGCATCCGCACAACGGCTTCGGAGAGTTTGCGCACGAAATGCTGCGCACCTTCGCGGCAGCATCCGGCGTGTCAGCAGAGCAGATAACTCAGGATTGGTCGAAGACCAATTACTCGAGCGCGCGCGCCGCCTTGCTGGAGAGCTGGAAGACGCTGACCCGGCGCAATACGGAGTTCAAGATCGGCACGGCCACCCCGATGTATGCGTGCTGGCTGCATGAGGCGATGGACCGGCGCGATCTCCCTTTGCCGCGCAATGCGCCTGACTTCCTCGATGCGCGCACCCAATATTCGCGCTGCGACTGGCTGGGGGTGGCCCGTGGTTGGGTCGATCCGGTCAAGGAAAAGCAAGGCGCCATCTTGGGCATGGATGGTTGTCTTTCCACCCTCAAGCGCGAGTGTGCCGAGCAGAGCCTCGATTACGAAGAGGTTATCCAGCAGCGTGGCGCCGAGAAAAGGCTGTTTGAAGAAGCCGGATTGCCTCCGCCCAAGTGGTTCGGTGATGGTGCCGCCGATGCCGCTCAACCCCCAGATGAGCCTCAACCGCAATGATCAATTATCCCCATCTTGCCCAGCGTCTGTTCAACGTGCCGATCGCGATCACCCCGCAAAAGGCGGAAGTGGTAATGGCGGCACTGGCCGATCGTTTCGGCATTGCCAGGCTGTTCCGTGCCAACGGCGATGCCGTCGCACTCGATGGCTTTGGCTACGACAGCGAGCCCGCTCAAGATCGCGCCTATGAGGTGGTCGCCGGCGTGGCCATCATCCCGGTGACGGGCACGCTGGTGCAGAAGCTCGGCACCATGCGTCCGTACTCGGGCATGACCGGCTATGACGGCATCCGAGCCAACCTCAGCATGGCGCTGGAAGACAAGGATGTCCGCGCCATTGTGCTCGACATCGACAGCCCCGGCGGCGAGGTGGCCGGGTGCTTCGATCTGGCCGATGCGATCTACCGCGCGCGCGGCGCCAAGCCCATCTGGGCAATCCTGACCGAGTCGGCTTTTTCGGCGGCTTATGCCCTGGCCAGCGCATGCGACCGCATCATCGTGCCGCGCACGGGCGGCACTGGCAGTGTCGGCGTGATCTGTATGCACGTCGACATGTCGAAGGCGCTCGGTGCCGCCGGCATCACGGTGACACTGATCCACTACGGCACTCGCAAGGCCGATGGCAGTGACATGCAGCCGCTTTCTAAAGAAGCGCTGGCACGCTTCCAGGCGGATGTCGACGCCATGGGCGAACTGTTCGTCAAAACGGTCGCCCGCAACCGCAAGCTGTCTGCTGCCGTCGTGCGCGGTACGCAGGCCACCACCTTCCTTGGCGCCGAGGGCGTCGAGATTGGCTTCGCCGATGCAGTAATGGCACCGGATGAAGCGTTCCGCTCCCTGCTCGCCGAGCTGGGTTGAAGTGCTCCTGTAACTCCTACCAAGAGGTTTCTATGACTAAGCTTTCCCGCGTGGCGAGCGCGCTCTCGTTCGCCCATCTCGCTGGCATCGGTTCGTTCAAGGGCAAGCGCGCCCGCGCCGACGATGACCAGGATGACCGCCGCCCGGACGAAGAGGCGGACGATGACCTGGACGAGCGCGATCAGGACCGCGAAGACGGCGATAGCCGCAAGAGCAAGAAAGGCCGCCGTGCCGACGACGCCCGCGACGACGAAGAGGCGGACGACGAGCAGCTCGACGATGGCGAAGACGACGACAACAAAGGCAAAGGTGCCAAGCGCGCCCGTGCCGACGATGACGACGAAGCCGCCGAGGACGACGAGCGCGACGACGACGAGGACGAGCTGCGCGGCAAGAGTGCTGCGGCCTCGGCCCGTCGTCGTGAGCGTGCCCGCTGCGCCGCCATCATGGGGTCCAAGTACGCAGCCGGCAACCCGGTGCTGGCCGCCAATCTCGCGTTCAACACCTCGATGACGCGCAAGCAAGCCGTCGCCGTGCTGCGCGACACTCCGGCGGCCTCCAGCCCCGGCCAAGGTCGCTCTGCTCGTAATCCGGCCCTCGGTGCCGGCGGCGAGCGCTCGGGCAATTCCAGGGCGGCTGCGGCATCCAGTTGGGACACCTCGATGCAGCGCGCGCGCCCCGGCAAGTAACCCCTTTCACCATTAAGGACCCAACAGCATGACTTATGTTGCGCAAACCCCGCTGCAGGAGCAATGGCACGCTGGCGGCTTTCTCGTTTCCGAAGCCCATGGCCGCCGCTCGCGAGACCGCGGCACCTTTGCCAGCGGCACCAAGGCACTGCCCGGCGCTGTTCTTGGCAAGCAAACGGTCGGCTCTACCGCTGCAGCTGCCGCACTCGGCACCAATACCGGCAACGGCACCTTCGGTGCGATTACCCTCTCGGCCGGCGCCATTGCCGGTGCGTATGCGGTCGAGTTTGACGACGCCACCCATTTTGTCGTTTCGGACCCGACCGGCAAACAAGTGGGTCACGGCACGGTCGGCGCGGCCTTTGCCGCCGGCGGCATCGGTTTCACCATTACCGCTGGCGGCACTGCTTTCGTCGCTGCGGACAGCTTCACGGTGACCGTGGCGGCCGGGGCCGGCAAGTGGGTGCTCTGCATGGCAACCGCGACCGATGGTTCTCAGATCGCTGCGGGCATCAGCTTTGGCTATGTCGATGCGACGCTGCTCGACACGCCGGGCACGGTTGTCACTCGCTCTTGCGAAGTCAACGCCTCCGAACTGGTCTGGGATGCCTCGATGAGCCAGGGCAACATCACCGCTGCCCTCGCGCAGCTCACGGCTCTCGGCATCATCGCCCGCTAAGCCCCTCCCTCCCTTTCGAATCCCATAAGCCGCCTTCGGGCGGCTTTTCTATTGTTGGAGCACATAGATGGCCAGTTTGGACATTTTCCACCAGGATGCCTTTTCGACGATTCAACTGACCACCGCAGTTGAACGTCACCCGTTCTTGCCCTCCGGTCTGGGCGAGTTGAACATTTTCGAGCCGGACCCGATCCGCACCACCGCGCTGGCAGTGGAAGAGCGCCAGGGCAAGCTGACGGTGATTCCGTTCTCGGAGCGTGGTCAGTCCGGCACCCAGCGCCAAACCGAGAAGCGTAAGGCGCGCTACTTCGAGGTGCCGCGGCTGCGTCATGAGGACACCATTTACGCGAACGAGCTGCAAAACATCCGCGCGTTCGGTACCGAGTCCGAGCTGATGCAGGTGCAGGACGAAGTTGCCCGCCGCCTGAATGGCCCGACTGGCTTGACCAGCAACATCGAATACACCTGGGAATACCACCGTCTCGCCGCCGTTCAGGGCCTCTGCCTGGATGCCGATGGCTCGGTGCGCTACGACTGGTTCCAGGAGTTCGGTATCACGCCGGCGCAGGAGGTCGCTTTCAACCTTCCGGCTGCTGCACAGAATACGCTGCGCCCGCTCATCAACGGCATTGTCCGTAACATGGCGCGCAAGGCCCAGGGCGCGTTTACCCAAGCCACCAAGGTAGTGGCGTTGTGCGGCGACGCGTTCTTCGACGAGTTCGTCAACCACCCGGACGTGATCCGCACTTTCCTGAACTGGAGCGCTGCCGCCGAGCTGCGCGACGGTAGCCAAGGCGCGGCCTTTAGCGCGTTCCCGTTTGCCGGGGTGCTGTGGGTGAACTACCGCGGTTCGGACGATAACACCACGCTCAAGATCCCGGACGACAAGGTGAAATTCTTCCCGGTCAATGCCCCCGGCATCTTCAAGGTGGCCTATGCCCCGGGCGAATCGTTCGAATGGGTGAACACCCCGGGCAAGCCGATCTATGTGGTGCCGATCTTTGACCGCGACCGCAACGAGTGGTGGAAGATGGAAGTGTCCAGCTATCCGCTGCACATCTGCACCCGTCCGGAGGTGTTGCAGACCGGTCGAGCCGGTTCCTAATCGTGGCCATCGACTGGGAAAAGATGGTCATCGGCCCAGCGATGAAAGTGTTTGGCGAGCCGGTAGCGTATGTACCCGCTATCGGCCAGCCGTTCACGATCTACGGGGTGTTCGATGAGGCTTACCACTCCGTCGATGGTTTGGGCGATACCGTGCATACCTCTACCACAATGCCGGTGCTTGGCGTGCGCGCTGCCGACTTCCCGCAGCCGCCGCAGCAGATCGATCAGCTGACCATCCAGCGCACCGGCATCACCTATGCTGTGGCGGATGTCCATCCGGATGGCCACGGGCACATCAAGCTGCTGCTCAACTACGTCTCCGGAGGCTGACCATGCTTTACCGCACGGAACTGCGCCAGGCGGTGGTGGCGGCCCTCCTGCAGGCCAATACGCTGGCGGCCCAAAAGGTCTATGCCCCGCGCGATCTGCCGACGACGCCGGCATCAATGCCGCTGATCCTGGTACAGACCCCGCTTGAACGCAAAGTCAGCCTGGGGCGTCATGCGCCGCTGTTCACCACCACGGCCACCATAGCAGTGAATGCCCGGGTGCAGGGTGCGACCGTCCAGCAGGTGGAGGCCGACCTTGAAACGCTGTGCGAGCAGATCGAAGAGGCGGTGCTCACCGATTACACCGTACTGAAAATGGTGCAGCAGGTGGCGGCGGTGGATACCGAGATCGATGTGACCTCGGAGTCGCGCAGCCACCTCGGCGAGGCATGGATTCGCTTCGACATGGAATTCCCTCAGGCGTACCGCCCGACCATCACGCAGTCTCTGACCGACATGGAATTAACCGCTACGGTCACCAGCGAGGGCGGCGCCCAGTCGCCACCGACCACCATCGGCATCCCCCTTACATAGGAACGAACCATGTACGTGTATCCCGCCCCCGGGCTCGTGATTCGCGACCCGGACTTGCATGACCTGTTGCCTGCGGCTGGGCGCGAGGTTCCCGACACCGACTACTGGCATCGCCGTGTGCGCGATAAGGATGTCGTTCTGGAGCCGCCGGCGTTGACCGACCCTGGCGAGTAAGCCCCACACCCCTACAGAACCCCGCTTCGGCGGGGTTTTGTTTTTGGAGCGTCGTGAATGACCATTCCATTCAAAAACATCCCGGCCAATATCCGGGTGCCGCTGTTCTATGCCGAGGTCGACAACTCGCGCGCGAACACGGCGCAGGCCAACCAGCGTGCGCTGATCATTGGCCAGATTACCGCCGCCGGCACTGGGGTGGCCAACGTGCCAGTGATCAGCCAGGGCGTCAGCGATGCGCAAACCGTTGGCGGACAAAACTCGATGCTGGCCCTGATGACGGCCAAGTACCGCCAGAACGACCAGTTCGGCGAGGTGTGGTATCTGCCCTTGGCGGATAACGCCGGTGCCCTGGCTGCCACGGGCACCATCACCATCGGTGGAGCGCCGACCGCGAACGGCACCTTGTACCTGTACGTTGGTGGCGTGCGCTACGCGATCCCGGTGCTGACCACCCAGACCTCGGCGCAGATCGCTACCAGCATCGCCAATATTATCGGCGCCGATGCGGCATGCCCGGTGACCGCTGCTGCTGCCGGCAGCGTGGTAACGCTGACAGCCGTCAACAAGGGGCCGTGCGGCAACGATATCGACCTGCGCATGAACTACCAGGGGCCGATCGGTGGCGAGCAATTGCCCGCCGGCGTGTCGGTGACCATCGCTCAGATGAGTGGCGGCGCCACGGCACCAGACATGACCACGGCGCTCGCCAACCTGGGCGACATGCCGTTCGATTTCATCGTCTGCCCGTTCAACGATGCCACCAGCCTGAATGCGCTGCAGTCGCTTCTCAACGACCAGACCGGGCGCTGGAGCTACTCCAAGCAGCTCTACGGCCATGTGTTCGCCGCCTATCGCGGCACGTTGGGTGCCCAGACCACGCTCGGCACCACGCGCAATAACCAGCACGAAACCATCATCGGTTTCAACGACAGCCCGACGCCGAACTGGCTCTGGGCCGCCGCGCTGGCCGGCGCTGCTGCGGTCAGTCTGCGTGCTGACCCGGCCACCCCGCTGCAGACCGTGGCGATTCAGGGGGTGCTGGCACCGCCGCTGCAGAGCCGCTTCGTCCTGTCGGACCGCAACACCCTGCTGTTCGACGGCATCAGCACCTTTATGGTCGGCCAGGACGGCACGGTCTACATCGAGAACCTGATCACCTCCTACCAGAAAAACGCGTTCGGCAACCCGGATAACAGCTATCTGGAGGTGGAGACCCTGTTCACGCTGATGTATGTGCTGCGCTTCATGCGGACGATCGTGACCAGCAAGTACGCACGGATGAAGCTGGCCGCAAACGGTACCCGCTTTGCCGCCGGCTCGAACATCGTCACGCCGGACATCATCCGCGGCGACCTCATCGCAGCCTACCGCGAGCTGGAATACCAGGGGCTGGTACAGAACGGCGACGCGTTCAAGCAGGGCTTGATCGTCCAGCAGGACAGCAACAACCCCAACCGCGTCAACGTGCTGTGGCCGGGCATCCTGATCAACCAGCTGCGCATCTTCGCGCTGCTGGCCCAGTTCCGCCTGCAGTAATCAAACCAACCAAGCAGGGCCGCCTCCGGGCGGCTTTGTGCTTTATGGGAGCCGTAAATGGCTGATACCACCAACCTGCTGGCCGGTACCGCAACGCTGACCGTCGACGGCACCGCGTACATGCTGGAAGGCGACCTGTCGTACAGCGTGTCCAAGGTTTCGCGCGAGACCATGAAAGGCATGGACGGCGTGCACGGCTACAAAGAAACGCCGAACGCACCGTTCATCGCCGGTACCTTCCGCGATTCCAGCGGCCTGACCGTGGCGGATTTCAACAAGATGACCAACGTGACCGTGACCGCCAAGCTGGCAAACGGGAAAACAATCATCGGCCGCAATATGTGGACGGTCGAAACCCAGGAAGTCGAAACCGCCGAGGGCACCGTCAAGGTGCGCTGGGAAGGCATGAGCGTCGAGGAGGCGTGATGGCTGAAGAAAGCAAAACCGAAATTCCGGACGAGCTGACCATCGAGCTGCGCAAGCCGGTGGAGGTGGCCGGCGAGACGACTTTCGTGCTCGAGCTGCGCGAGCCGACCGTCGACGAATTGGACCGGTTCCTGAAGGCGATGGACAAGCACGGGCCGGTCGAGGCCACCAAGTTGCTGATCTCAGCGGTGTCCGGTGTCAACGTAGCGGTGCTGGGCAAGGTTGGCGCGCGCGATTTCAAGGCTGCTGAAAGCTACCTGTCCAATTTTTTCTGATCGCCCCGAACGGCATGCTGCCCCCGGACTGGGAAGCCGCCTTAGCGGAAGTGACCCGGTTTTACGGCTGGGGGCCGCATGACGCGTGGGGGCTCACCTGGTCGAAAGTGGAGTGGTGGCGCGGCCATATGATGAGGATGAGCAATGGCGGCTGAAAATCAATTCCGGTTGACGATCACGGCAGTGGACAAAGCCACGGCCGTTTTCAACCGCATCCAAAGTAAGCTCGGCTCATTCGGCAAGCGCCTGGACCTGAGTAAGAGCCTGGGCTCGCTGGACGGCAAGCTGGCCAGTATGCGGTTCGATACCCTGTCTAAGAAAGCCGCTGGCTTCGGCAGCACCCTGGCCAGGGCCGCCGAGCCGATGAACGTGGTGGTCGGCGCTGCGACTATTGGCGGTCTGGCCGCCGCGGCATCCAACTGGGCCAGCCTGGGCAGCAATGTGCTGAAGACCTCGCAGATCATTGGGGTGTCCACGCAGGATCTACAATCGTTGCGCGGCGCCGCCAAGTTGGCGGGCGTATCCGCCGAGCAGCTGGATGGTGGCCTGGCTCAGTTGGGCACCACGCTCAATGATGCGTTCTATGGCCGCAACATGCAGGCGCTGGCCCTGCTCAACAAGCTCGGCATCGGCATTCACCGAACCAAGGATGGAGCCATCGACACCACGCGGGCGCTGAAGGACCTGGCCGATGCACTGGCCAATCCGAAGATGAACGCCCAGACCAAGTCGATGCTGGCCGGCCAGTTCGGTCTGCAGGGGCTGTTGCCGATGTTGCTGGGTGGCAGCAAGAACTTGACCGCCAATCAGGGGCGCGCGACGCAGCTTGGGGCGGTGCAGTCCGATGCCGAGCTCAGGAAGGCGGCAGAGACCGAGCAGAAAAAGCGCGAGGCGGCGCTGGCTGGCCAACACGCGGAGAACTGGCTCGGCAGCACGATCAGCCCGCTGTACAACAAGATCATGGAGACGGCCACCAAATGGCTGTCCGAATCCCCAGGCATGACCATCGCCGGCAGCGCGGCGATGGGCGTGGCGGGAACCTGGATGGCCAAGAAGGCGCTGCAGGCGGTGGGGTCCAAGCTGTTGAATGCTGCTGCCAAATCCGCCGCGGCTGCTGTGACCGAAACAGGGGGCGCAGCAGCTGCCGCCACCGGCGCCGAGGTGGCTGGTACGCTAGGCGGCCTGGGCTCGGCCATCATGGCGTGGGTTTCCCGGTTGTGCGCGCCGGCCTACCTGCTGCTGCATTCCGATTCGCTCAACGCGGGTGAGAACGAATGGATCAAAAAGCGCATGCAGGATGGTGGCCTGGGCTCCAAGACCTGGCACGGCATGGATATCAATGGTCGCGAGTACACCGCACTGCGGGACAAGGCGCGCGGGGCCTATCAGCCGTGGTATGAGTTCGGCGACGAGAAAGACCTCGGCTATATGGAGCGCTACGTCAAGGAGCATCCAAAGGAAGCACCAAAGGGCTGGACTGCACAGGCTGCGGTATCACAGGACGACCCTATTTGGCGTAAACGAGGCATTCGAAACAATAATCCTGGGAATCTGCAGTTCGTCGGCCAGGCTGGTGCTCGGAAAGAGCCTGGGGCCGCGGGTCGTTTTGCGGTGTACGACACTCCGCAACAAGGTCTTGATGCCCTAGCGATCCAGATTAAACGTTACGCAAATGCCGGAAAGAATTCCGTTCGGTCGATCATTGAGCAGTTTGCGCCGCGCAATGAAAACAACACGGAATCATACATTGCGGGTGTAGCAAAGCATCTTGGTGTGAGCGATACCGCGCCTCTGGACTTCTCCCGGCGAGATGTTATGTCATCGGTAATGGATGCCATCGTCCGCAAGGAAAATGGGAAAAATCCATACCAACGGAAAATGTTGGATGCATCAGCAGCAGCTGCCGTTGACTACCAGGGGGTGTATGGCCAAAGGACAGTGCAGTCATCCGCTGCGGCTCGCAATGTCAATCAGCCGGCGGCTGTTGGAGATAGCAACGGTCAGATAGCCGCTTTGTTGGCTCAGTTAAACGACAACGTGTCCAAGCTGGGGCAACTCAAGGTTAACGTGCAAACGCACGTTACCGGGCTGCCGTCGGGTGCATCCGCACAGTCCAAGGTTGCAAGCGTTGGTGAATCGCCTCAATACAATTTCCCTATGCCTGAAATGGTGACTCCATGAGCTTTCAGGACGTTCTCAACGGCGTGCAGCAGGCCGCCGGTACCGTCAGCGGTGTGATGTCGGCTACTGGTCGGCTGCTCGATGCGCTCGGTTTGGGCGCGCCCAGCTACCAGGATCAGGTGCGGCCGGCGTCGTTCCGCGGCATTCCATTCGCCGTGTTGGCAGGCGAGGGCAGTTTCGGCCGGCGTAACGCCATCCACGAATATCCCAACCGCGATACCGTCTGGGTCGAAGACATGGGTCGGGCGGCGCGCAAAATCAGCCTGATCGGCTTTCTGGTTGGTGATGACGTGATCCAGCAGCGCGACCAGCTGATCGCCGCGGCTGAGACCGAGGATATGGGCGAGCTGGTGCACCCTACGCTCGGCACCATGTTCGTCAGCCTGATCACGCTGCGCGTCACGGAGAAATGGGACTCCGGCCGGGTCTTCGAAATTGCATTGTCGTTCGTCGAGTCCGGACTGAAGGAATTCCCGTCCGATACCACCGACACCGCTTCCGATGTACTGGGTGCGGTGGGTGATGCCAACTTGGCCACTGCCGCCGATTTCCTGCACCAGGTCGCGGATGCGGTCAAACAAGGCATTGCGATCGTGCAACAGGTGGTGAACACGGTGACGAAGTGGGTCGGCATCGTCAAAAACGTCATCAACGCGGCGCGCAACCTGTACAACGCGGTGCACAGCATCCCGGGCACCTTTGGTCGTTTCCACGGTTTGCTCGACTCGGGCTCCAGCTCCGGGGCGGCGCCGCGCAATGCCACGGCTACCGCCGTTGCGGTACGGCTGGCGATCGCGCAGGGCACCCAGGCACGGGCGACCGTGGCCAACAACCTAAGCAGCATGTCGTCGGCTGCTGGCGCACTGAGCAGCGGCTCGAGCACGATCAACGCTTTCTCTTCATCCGTACAGACGGTGGTTTCCAGCATGCTATCTGCATGCGCCAGCCCGCTGGACGGCATCAATGCGCTCACGCAACTGGCGCAGTTCACGCCGCCTGTGCTGGCGCAGGACAGCTCGCCGATCGGGCAGGCCATGACCACCGCCCAGAATGCCACTGCGGCGCTGCTGAGGCGTAGCGCTGTCATCGGCGTTTGCCAAGCTTCGGCCAGCTATCAGCCGAGCAGCTATGAAGGTGCCGCCGCGATGCGCGCTCGGGTCACTACGTTGTTGGACGTGGAAATTCAATCGGCTGCCGACCAAGGGCTTGATGCCACCTATCTGGCGTTGCGGCGGTTGCGCGCGGCGGTGGTGGCCGATTTGACCGCGCGTGGCGGGAAGCTGTCGCGCATGACTACGGTGAGCACGCCGGCGCCAGTGCCGGCCCTGCTGCTGGCGCAGCGTCTTTACCGCGATCCAGCTCGGGCCGATGAACTGGTGCAACAAGCTGACCCGATCCATCCGGCGTTCATGCCGGTCAGCTTCAAGGCATTGGCGCAGTAGCTTACGGCGTCACCATCTCTGGCATCGGGTATCGCTTCATCAGTTCGGCCTGCTCGGCGCTGGAAATCGGCTTGACCGGGCCTCGCTTGACCTTCTGACAGAAGAAGGTGGTGGGATGGCCCTTCTGGTGGTAATGGATCGCTACAAGCGGCCCCTGCCGCTGGCACTCGGTCATCGTTTTGAACTCGGTGTAGGCCATTTGGCCGCCCTGGTAACCATCGGCGAAAACGAGGGTGAGTAAGAAAACGTACATGGCTTCTAGTCCACCAGTTCAAATTGACCGGGCTTGATGATTATGCGTTTTGAGCAGGCGGGGCAATTGAAGCCCGCAACATCGGCGTTGACTCGGACCGCTGTCGCACACTTTGGGCAGGGGCCTTTGAGGACCTTGGTTCGCTTTGAAAATAGCATCTTTATTCCAGTGAAGAACAGAATGAGCCCAAGGAACCAGCCAACATATGGAATAAATGCCAGCACGATGGCAATTAGGATTGTGCCCGCAAAGACAAAAAAATTATCAAGCACATGTGCCACGACGGATTTCTTGTAATCGCTCACGCATGACGTGGATTGCTTTTCTTCCTGCATGCTAGATGACCTTACGTCAAGATATAACCAATCATTCTGCATCAATAGACCGCCCGCGTGGCGGTTTTTTTATGGGCGCCGCATGGACGATCTCACCATTCTCACCGGCAAGGGCCAGGTCACCGGAAACGGTCAGATTGCTGGCAATAGCCGGATTACCGGCTGGACTGATATCCGCGTTACACGCGGTATCGAGCGGTTCCCATCTGGATTCTCGGTGACAATGACCGAGCGCTTTGCCGGTGATACGCGCGATGTGGTCGTCAAGCCTGGCGATCCGCTGCAAGTGTTGCTGGGCCAGGACGTAGTGGTCACGGGCTACGCCGATCGCTTTGCACCCAGTATCACGGCCGGGCAGCACAGCATCTCCCTGTCCGGCCGCGGCAAGTGCCAAGACTTGGTGGACTGCTCGCACGCGTGGAACGGCTGCCAGATGTCTAACGTGACCGTGCTGGCGATCGCTCAGGGCCTGAGTGCGCCCTATGGTGTATCAGTGACGGCCCTGGCTGATGTCGGCGCGCCCATTCCGCAGGTAAATCTGGCATGGTCAGAAACACCATACAGCGTGATTGAGCAGCATGCGCGCTATCGGCAACTGCTGGTCTACGAAGACGAATACGGCAATCTCGTGCTGGCCCGGGCCACCATGCCAGACAAGGGCGGCGATTATCCGGTGATTGAGGAGGGGAAGAATATCGAATCTGGAAATTCGATGTTCTCAATGGACTCGCGCTTCAGTGAATACGTGGTGCGGCGCTTGTCGATCGATCTCATGTCGGATGTCGGTGGTGGCCCTGATGTACTAGCGGTCGTTACCGATCCTGGCGTGCCACGCTTCCGTCGGCGCAGCCTCATCGCCGAGACTGGTGATGGTGCCGATTTCACAGTGTCAAAGGCTCGTGGCAATTGGGAGGCGGCGCGCCGTGCCGGCCGCAGCCTGCAGGTAAATCTCACCGTGGATAGCTGGCGCGATGGCTCCGGCAAGTTGTGGACCCCAAACACGCTGGTGACCGTCCGGGCGCCATCGCTGCGGCTGCAGAGCTTGACCTGGCTGATTGCTGAAGTGACCTACCGGCGCGATGCGACCGGCACACACGCCGACCTGGTGCTGATGCCGCCTCAGGCGTTTTTCCCGCAGCCCATCCTGCTGTTCCCTGGGCTGCAGGACGTGGTGCCCGCCAATGGAGCTTCTCCGAAATGATCCAGCAATTCGAACGCCTGGCGAACCGGCTTTGGATGTTGGTTGGCCGCGGCAAAACCACCACCGTTAACGACGCCGGCCCGATCCAGATGGTGCAGGTACAACTGGGGGCCAACGAGGTGCGCGACAACACGCGCCGCGCCGCCGAGTATGGCTTCACCAGCAGCCCGCCAGCAGGCAGCGACGCAGTGTTGGTATTTGTCGGCGGTGACCGCTCTAACGGCGTGATCATCGCCACCAACCACCAGGCTTCGCGTCTGAAGAACCTGCAGCCGGGCGAGGTGGCGATCTTCGACAACCAGGGCCAGTCGGTCTATCTGACGCGTGCCGGTATCGTGGTCAATGGTGCCGGGCTGCCGCTGACGGTCAACAGCACGCCGGTGGTGACCGTCAACGCAGCCACCAAGATTGCCCTGAACACCCCGGAGCTCGACGTATCCGGCCAGATCAAGGCCGGCGGCGACATCACTGACAACAGCGCGAGCAGCGGCAAATCGATGGCGCAGATGCGCAGCATCTACAACAGCCACGGCCACCCGGTGCCGGGCGTCCAGGCCGGCAGCTCGACTGTGAATACCAATCCGCCCACCCAGCAGGAATAACCATGGCAGACATCTCGACGGTCTGGTCGCCGCTGATCGGCGCCGCCGACTGGCAACAGCAGGGGCCGCTGCTGGCCAGCGGCAACGATCTGGAGACGGCCATCCTCATCAGCCTGTTTACCGATCGCATTGCCGGCCAAGCCGATGCGATTCCGGATGGCACCGGCGATCCGCGCGGTTGGTGCTGTGACGACCCAGCTAGGCCGATCGGCTCCCGGCTGTGGCTATTGCGGCGGGCCAAGCAGACCACGGAAACCGCCAATCGCGCGCGCGACTACATTGTCGAAGCGCTGCAATGGCTGATCGATGACGGTGCGGTGATCAAGTTCGACGTGCGCGTGCAATGGATCGGCCCCGGCCAGCTCGGCGCCTGGGTCGTGGCTCATCGAGCGGATGGAACAAAGGCCGCCCTGCAATACGACTGGGCATGGAAGGGGATGAACTGATATGCCGTATATCCGGCCAACGCTATCCGACCTACAGAACCAGGTCGCTCAGGACATCGGCGCGGCGCTACCCGGCAGCGATGGCCTGCTGCGCTTCAGCAATCTTAGTGTGCTAGGCAAGGTGCAAGCCGCGCTGGCCTACCTGCATTACGGCTATTTGGACTGGATCGCCAAGCAGGCAGTGCCGTTCACGGCTACCGGCGAGTACCTGCAGGGCTGGGGCGCGCTGAAAAAGACAACCATCAAGCCGGCCACCCAGGCCACCGGCCAAGTGACCTTTCCCGGCGTGGTCGGCACGCCGTTGCCCAATGGTTCCGCCATTAACCGCGGCGATGGGGTCGGCTATACCACCACGGCCGATGCCACGGTTGGCAGCAACGGCTATGTGACCGCGCCGGTCATTGCCAATGCCGATCCGCAGGGGTTGACCGGTGCATTTGGCAACACTGCCGCCGGCACCGCGATGACGCTGGCCGCCGCAGTGGGTGGCATTACCTCGAGCGGTACGGCTGCCACCGCGTTTACTGGTGGCGCTGACCTTGAGGCCGACGACGCGTTCCGCCAGCGCGTGCTGATGGCCTACCAAATCACTCCGCAGGGCGGGGCCAACAACGACTACGTGACCTGGGCGCTACAGGTGCCCGGCGTGACCCGCGCCTGGGTAGCCAACAACGGCTTTGGTGTCGGCACTGTGGTGGTCTACGTGATGCTGGACAGTGCCGAGGCCGCCAATGGCGGGTTTCCGGTCGGTAGCAATGGTGTGTCGCAGTACGACCAGGGGCCCGGCGGTGTGCCGCGCGGCACGGTCGCTACCGGCGACCAGCTGACGGTGGCCAACTACATCTGTCCGCTGCAGCCAGTGACGGCTCTGGTCTATGTGGTGGCCCCGACGGCAAACCCGATCAATTTCACCATCAAAGGCATCCCCGCCGGCTCGCAAGCGGCGGCCAGGACGGCGATCTCCAACGTCTTGTTGCGCCAAGGCGCGCCGGGCGGCCAGATCAACCTGGCCAACGTCTGGACTGCGATCGCGTCGGTGTCGGGCGTCAGCGACTTCCTGATCCTATCGCCATCCGGCGCGGACATCACCAACCCGACCGGCGCACTGCCGACCTTGGGCACGGTCACCTTCCAATAACGAGGTCACATGCCCGCACCCAACTACTCTGCGGCCGATTACCTGGCCGCGATGCAGAACCTGTTGCCACAAGGCAAGGCGTGGCCGCGTGAGCCCGGCGCGGCCCAGACGCAGGCACTCTCCGGGTTGGCGCCGGTCTACGCTCGCCAGCACGCCCGCGCCAACAACCTGCTGGCGGATGCCTTTCCGGCGTCCGCTTACGAGTTGCTGCCGGAATGGGAGTCCACGCTCGGGCTGCCCGATCCGGTGCTCGGCATGGCTTCGACCGTGCAGGGACGTCGGCAGCAGGTGGTGGCCAAGCTTACGGCGGTGGGTGGCCAGTCAGCTGCCTATTACCAGTCACTGGCCGCTGCGCTGGGCTACAGCATCACCGTCACCAACTACGCGCCGTTTCGCTGTGGGCAAAGCAGCGCCGGGCAGCCGGTTGGTTCGCAAGACTGGTGCCACACCTGGTCTGTCAATTCTGCGCTCAACACCATTATTCGTTTCTCTGCTGGCCAGTCCGGTGCCGGCGAGCCGCTGGCGAGCTGGGGTAATGCGCCGCTGCAAAGCCAGATTCAGGCAGCGGCCCCCGCGCATACCGTGGTCCAGTTCCACTACTCATGAGGTAGCGAATGTTTCAAATAGATAACTCGACCGCTGCAACCGCGCAGCCAGCCTCGACAAGCCCGGGAACCCCGGGCTTTTTTACTGATGGCAACCCGGTCAACGGCACGGCGCCGACGGTGGTTCCGGCCGAATGGCTGAATGCGGTGATGATGGAGCTGGTCAACGTTGTGACCGGCGCCGGTTTGACGCTGAGCAAGTCGTCGTTCAACCAGGTGCTAACCGCGGTCAAGCGGCTGGGCCAGAAAACGGTGGTGCTGACCGATACCGGTGCTGCCAACGCCTATACCGCGACCAATTCGCCGGCGCTGGCAGCTGGCGATTTGGTCGCCGGGCTGGTGCAACAGGTCAGCATCGCGCATGCGAATACAGGCACATCGACCTATTCGCCGGATGGCCAAACCGCGGCCCCGATCTACGGCCTTGGCTTGCAGCCTCTACAGGGTGGTGAACTGCCTTTGGGTGGTGTCGCGGTATTGATGCGCGCGACTATTGCGGGTGTCAACAGCGGCAACCCGATCTGGATTCTGATGGAGTGCGCTGGCGGCGCGCAGCAGGTGCCGAACGCAACGCAGAGCCAGCATGCGGTGGCGTTGGGGCAGATCGCCCAAGCCATCGGAACGACCGCACCGCAGTTTGACAGCAGCTTGAAGCTGGCGACGACCGCGTTTTTGCAGCGGGCCATGGGTAACCACAACAGCGTGGTGGGTCTTACTGGGAGTGCCACGCTGACACAGGCTCAGCTGGGTTCGTTCGTCGAGGTGACGGCCGGCACCGGCGTGGTGATCACGCTTTGTAGTGCTACTGGCGCCGGTGGAGGCGCATTCCGCCTCTACAACAACACTGCGAACAGTGTGACGGTATCGGCCGCCACCGGGCAAAACATCAACGTCAATCGCACCAATGTGTCCAGCTTCACGCTGATGGCTGGCGAAGCGTGCGACATCGTTACCGATGGTGTGAGCTGGACTGTTATCAACGGCATCGGCGCATCATCCCTTGCTGCTAGTGGCTATCAGAAACTGCCGAACGGGTTGATTTTCCAGTGGGGGCCGTTCACAGCAAACAATGGTGCATCGAACACAATTACGCTCCCTATTACCTTTCCCACCGCCACGGTTTTTGTCTCCGCGATGACTGGTGCTGCGTCAGGTACTGACTTTACGGTGCGCAGCGTCACGTTTGTTGGAAAGAGTAACTCTCAGTTTATTGTGAACGTTGTGCCAGCCTCTAGCTTTTCAGGCTACTGGATGGCAATTGGTTACTGAGGACTATTTATGAGCAAGTATTTCGCTGGATCAAGTGGTGGCTTCTATGACTCCGCCATCCATGGCGCTCTCATGCTGGCCGTAGTCGATCCGTCCTGGACACGTCCGACCATTAAAGAGCCAGACCCGAATTGGGTACAGCTGGCAGATGATTCCGAGGCCACCGCACCGATGATCGACGTGCCGGATATGTCGGTGACTGCACCTACTATCACCACCTCCAACCCGGCATGCCAGATTCCAGCCGACGCTGTGGAAATCACCGCAGAGCAGCACGCCGAGCTAATGGCTGCTCAGTCCGCGGGCAAAATCATCACCTCAGGCGCGAACGGCAACCCCATTGCCACCGACCCGCCACCGCCATCGACCGCCCAGCTTGCCGAACAGGCCCGGGCACAGCGTGATCGCCTGCTCGGCGATACCCAGTGGATAGTGCAGCGCCACCGCGATCAGATAGAGATCGGCACCACTACTACGTTGAGCGCAGACCAGTTCAATGAGCTTCAGGCCTACCGGCAGGCCCTGCGCGATGTACCGGCACAAAAAGGCTTCCCGGCATCTATCACCTGGCCGGCCGTGCCGGCATGCGCACAGGAGGTTGAATAATGCGCTGGCTCATTCTTGCTGTAATCAGCCTGTTGCTGACCGTGGTTTCCGTACTGGCTGCCCCGCTGCTGGTTCTGCTCGCCGGCGCCGACGGCAACCTGCCGCGCTGGTTGTCCTGGCTGCAGACCAGCGACGCGACGCTGGACGGTGACCAATACTGGCGCGATCCGGCTGCGCACCCGACCGTCAACCGGCTGCCGCGATACCTGCGCCGGTTGATCTGGATCTGGCGCAACCCGGGCGGTGGCTTCGATGAACGGGTCGCCGGTGTCACCGTCGACCGCACCATGGTGCGCCAGGTGCGTGGCAATCCCTGGATCAGCAACCAGCCGTATGCCCCCGGCTGGTGCTGGGCGCGCGTCGGGCCGGCCTGGATGCTGTATGTGGTCTGGCCGACGCTGCCCGGCCGCTGCTTGCGCCTGTATCTGGGCTGGAAGCTGATGGGTGCCGTCCAGCACCCCATCGAGCCCGACCGCGTGCCGATCGTGCTCACGTTCAACCCGATCATGCCACGCAACTAGGGCCGCATCTCGCGGCCCTTCGCCTTTATAACGCCCGCCGCTCGCGGGCGCTTTCATTTCTGGAGGTTCCCAAATGTTCAAACGCATGCACGACTACCGCGTCTATCTGCTGATCCTGCCGTTTACCCTCGCGCTGTTTGCGATCGACCGTGTTATCGCCGAAACCTGGCTGCAGCTGGGCCTGGCCCTGCCGGTGCTGGTCGGCGTCGCCCTGGTGCTGCGCAAGTCGCTGTTCCATGTCGATGTGTCCCAAGCTGGCGACATCGCCCTGCATTCTCCGGTCGGTGCTGCGCTCGTGGTGTTGGCCGACCGGCTGTTCATGGCGGCCGTGCTGATTGGCGGTGTGCTGTGGCTGCGGGGCTGAGCGCCGGCGCGCTTGCCCTGCTGCCGCTGCTGTCGGCGTCCATCGGGCAGTACTGGCCGGACATGCCGGCGCACTCGGTGCTGGCGGCACAGGTCGAGCAGGAAAGCGGCTGGCGCGTCAACGCCAAGCTGCACACCTCCCGCGAGCTCGGTGCCGGCCTGGGGCAGTTCACCAAGGCTTTCAACAAGGATGGCAGCGTGCGGTTTGACGCCATTGGCGAGATGACTGCCGCCCATCCGGAAGCGCTGCGCGGCTGGTCCTGGGCGACCGCCTACGCCCCGCGCTACCAACTGCCGGCCGTGGTGCTGAAAAACCGCGATGCCTACCGCCTGATCAAGTGGGCGTCTACCGACTACGACCGGCTGGCGATGATGGACGCCTCGCACAACTCGGGGCTGGGTTCCGTGATCCAGCGCCGGCGCAAGTGTGCCAACACGCCCGGCTGCGACCCGGGCCGCTGGTTCGGCCACCTCGAGCATAGCAGCACGCAATCGAAAACCCGCCGGGCCGGCTATGGCCAGTCGTTCGCCGAGATCACCAACACCCATGTGCGCAACGTGATGGTTGTCAGGCGACCGAAGTACCAGGCTTATTTCAAGGAAAAATAATGACCGCACACACCAAGTGCGCAGCGGCGGACGATGTGGTTGTCCTGCCGCGCGAGGAGTTCCGCGAGCTGCTGGCCGAGGCGGCACACCGTGGTGCCGAACAAGCGCTGAGAGAAGCCGGTGTTGATGCCGCAGTGCGGCTGGCCAAGCGTGTGGACGGCATCAGCGACAAGATCATCACCACTCTGGTAGCCGGCTTCGTTGGCGGCATCCTCGTGGCGATCTGGGCCGGCGTGACTGCGCTTGCGCGCTTGAAAGGGGGCTGATTTGGCGACCAAGATTAACGAAGCCGATTTCGTAGCCGCCTGGGTCGACCTCGGTAGCGCCTCCAAGGTGGCTAAGCGCCTCGGTATCACCGAGCGCGCCGTGCACGACCGTGCCGCCCGGCTGCGCGCCAAGGGCTACGAGCTGACCTGCGCCGATCCACGTTCGCCGAATCGCGGTGCCACTCCTGCGGCCAAGCGGCCAGTCGCGGCGGTCGAGCCCGCTACCCAAGTAGCCGATCCCGAGGTCAAGGCGCTCCGGGCGCAGTTGGCCGCCATGAAAGGCAACGAGCTCGACGCCGAGTATGTGAAGCGCAAGATCATCGGTCTGTCGCGCGCGCCAGTTGAGCCGCCTGATTGGCTGGTGCGGCGTGGGTTCGATGGCAAGGTGCTCGGGGTTCCGACGCTGTTCGCCTCCGATTGGCACTGGGCCGAGGTCGTCGATCCACAGCAGATCAACGGTGTGAACGAGTACAACCTCGCGATTGCGCACCGGCGCGCGCGCCGCATGATCGAGAAGACCGTGATGTTGCTGCGCGATTGTTTCGCGGGGGCCAAGTACCCGGGGATTGTGTTCGCGCTCGGCGGCGACATGGTCTCGGGCGATATCCATGACGAGCTCGCCGTCAGCAATGAGGTCGACATCATGCCCTGCGTGATCGACCTGATCGGCGTGCTCGCTTGGTGCATTCGCGCGCTGGCCGATGAGTTCGGACAGGTATTCGTGCCGTGTGTGTCCGGCAACCACGGCCGCAACACGGTCAAGATCCGCGCCAAGGGCAGAAACCATACCTCGTTCGACTGGCTGGCCTACTGCATGCTGGCGCGCGAGTTCGCCAATGACCCACGCGTTCACTTCCTGATCCCGGACGGCCCAGACGCCTACTACCGCGTTTACGGCACCCGCTATCTTCTGACGCACGGCGACCAGTTCCGTGGCGGTGACGGGATGATCGGCGCGCTCGGCCCGATCATCCGCGGCGACCACAAGAAGCGCTCTCGCGCTGGCCAGGTCGACATGGCCTACGACGTGCTGCTGCTCGGCCACTGGCACCAGTTGATTCAGCTGCAGCGGTTGATCGTCAACGGGTCGTTGAAGGGGTACGACGAATACGCCTACAGCAACAACTTTGGCTTCGAGCGCGCCCGCCAGGCGCTGTGGATCACCCATCCCGAGCACGGCATCACGTTTTCCATGGCAGTAAACGTCGACGACGACAGTGAGCGTGGTGGCGGTGCCGCTTCTGAATGGGTGAGCTTGCAGAAAGCCGCTTGATTGGACCGCGTTATAACCCAGCCCCGCTTCGGCGGGGCTTTTTTATGGAGCTGCGTATGCCGCAACTTCCCAATCTCCTGGCGCTCTGTGGTGCAGCCGGCGCCGGCAAGTCCACCATCGCCGCCGAACTGGTCGAGCGCCACGGTTATACCGTGATCAAGTTCGCCGGGCCGCTCAAGGACATGATGCGCGCCCTCGGCCTATCCGAGGATGAGATCGAAGGGCGCCTCAAAGAGGTTCCGTGCGAGTTGCTCGGCGGTGCCACGCCCCGGCATGCGATGCAGACGCTCGGTACCGAATGGGGCCGCCAGCTGATCCACGCCGATCTGTGGGTGAGCGCGTGGCGCCGCGCCGTTCAGCGGGTGTTGGCATCCGGTGGGCGCGTGGTGGTCGATGACTGCCGGTTCATCAACGAGCTGGGCGCGGTTCTGGAAATGAACGGCGCGGTCGTGCGCTTGGAGCGTGCCGGCTCTGGCACGGCCAGTGTGCACAGTTCCGAAACCGGCCTGTCTGGCATTGAGTTGCCGACCGTGACCAACGACGTCGCGCCGGCGCTGGTAGCGGAGCGCGTCCTATCGGTGAAGCGCTGGATGTCGGGAGGGGCGAAATGATCGATCTGCTCAGGCCGTACTTTGCGCTTATCCGTGCAACCTTGATCGTTGCGGCGCTGGTGGTGGCCTTCGCGGGCGGATGGCATTTTTCTAGCCTGGAGAGCGAGGCCGACCGGCTGAAACAGCAAAACGCTGCCGTCGCCGAAGCGCTGCAGCTTGAGCGCCGCGCCGCCTCCCTTGGTGCCGCCCTGGCGCAAGGTGAGCAAGTGCGCGCGAATGCGCGCGAGGTGAGAGCCCAAACCGTTACCAAGGAGGTCGTGCGATATGTTGAAAGGGAAAAAGCCCGCGCTGCTGCTGGCAAGCCTGTCGTTGTGCTCGATGCTGACTGGGTGCGCGGGCACGACCTCGCTGCCACCCCGCCCGATCTTGTCGACGCCGGCGCCGTTCCTGCTGGAGAAGCCGGGACAGCTACGGCCGGTGAAGCACTCGAAGCCGTCAGCGCCAACTACGACCAGTGCTACCGCTGGCGCGACCAGGTGATCGGCTGGCAGAGCTGGTGGCGCGTGCAGCCGCATGACAGGGCGCCTGCTCCGGTTCAGCAAGACTGAGGATGTACGGTAGGCCCAGGTTCCTGGGCTTTATTTTTGCTCATCTATTCACAAAAAGTGATAAACGAGATCAGGGCAGCTCCGCGCCCCGATACTCACAAAAAGTGATAACTTGGATTGACAGCCTATTCACTTTTCCTCTACGGTTCGGCATAGGTGCTGAACACACCTTTCGTAGGCGGATATCCGCTCCCGTAAGACTAGCGGTTTTTTTGCGTCCATATGTTTTGATTGTCCTGCTTTGTCCGGGCAATGCTAGCTTATGGCCGGGTGGCGCGCAGCTATACAACACTCCCGCGAGGGGGAAAATCTGCGGGCGGCCCTACGACCGTGTTCAAGCACCTGGCCGCCCCTCTGAACAGGGGGCGATCTTGAACGAATCGTAGGAGGCCATCATGCCTGAATCCCTTAACCTCAATCCTCAAGAGCTGATTCTTGTTCACAACAACGAACTGCGCACCACTTCTCTGAAAGTGGCTGATGCATTTGGAAGGCTGCACAAGAACATCATTCAGCGCATCGAAAGCCTTGATTGTTCGAAAGAATTTGCATCGGCTAACTTTTCAGCCCATGTTCAATTAATCGAAATAGGCCGAGGTGCCAAGCGCGAGTCCAAATATTACGAAATGACCAAGGATGGTTTTATGTTCTTGGTCATGGGCTTTACGGGTGCCCAGGCCGCGCGCATCAAGGAGGCGTACATCAATGCCTTCAACTGGATGGCCAAGCAGCTGTTTGGCCCGGTGGCTGGCTCCGGTTTAAAAAATGGGGATGTGGCGGTGTCGGCGCGCGGCCTTGAGTCCTTGCGCTTGACCTTAAATGACTTCCGCGCAAGCGCTCTTCGGGTCAGCGAGACGATGATTTCCCAGATGCCCTGGCCGCGCCGCGGTGAGGCGCTCTCGCTTTGGACCTATGCCCATGAGTTGCCGCTTTCCTGGTTGCAGCTGGGGCATGATAAATCTTCCGGGGTGAGTGCTGTGCAGTTGTCGTCGGGCCAGGCTAAGGCGCTTAAGCCCTTGGACCGGTGGCCAAAGTCCCCCACCGCAACAGCCCGCTGGCTCATGGCCACTACCGGTCGCTCGGTAGGCAAGCCTGCCGCCAGTTCGGTACCGGCGATAGGAGTGCGCTCGGAATACATGGCAGTTCGAGAAAAAGTGCTCGCCTGGCTCTCGGGGATTGAGCAGCCCATCACGGCCAGGGATGTGGCAATGCATGCCTTGGGTCTTTCCCCAGGGCAGGTGTCGGCTGGTGATCTGATTCGGGTTGGTCGCGTGCTTAGGTCCGCTCGTTGGCGTCACTCGCATATCGATGTGGATGGTAAGTACGTAAGGGTGTATCACCCGCCCCGTAGGTTTGAATAACGGCATAGACCGCTTAGCGCTGTAATCGGCGCAGAGGAGGAAGAGCTGGGCCTTCACGCCCAGCAAGAAAGGGCCCTTGCGGGCCTTTTCTTCATCAATTTCCATTTGGTGGTGCGCTCGACTGCTCCATCTTGGCAGATTCAAATCGGATCGCCCCGCCGACGACTTGGAGGAAGTAGAGCGCCATTTCTCCATTTAGCGTGGCCCCCGTGGTTCTGTCGGCGATCAGGGAGCATTGCCCATCCAGTAGGCAAATGAGGTTTTGCATTGTGTCGGAGGAAGAGCCCCCGATCAGAGGGTTTAGGCTGTTGGCAATATTGCGCGATAGTTGAGAGAGCGGCATTTTTGTTCGTCTTTTGCTGTATGACGGATACAGCTTAGCGTGCTGGGCAAGATGCCGCACGAGCGCCGCCCTAAAGTTTTACTGGCCTTTTTTGGCGAATTCCTTGGCCGTCATCAGCAAAACAGTGAGCTGGTAGTTGGAGAGTTGTGGCACCAGTGTGCGCAGCTCGTGAACGATTTCGTCGCGAGTTTCGGAGCGATCTCCGTGCACCAGGTGATCAACCGTCACATCTAAAAATGTCGCCAGACTTGCCAAGTGATTGTTTCTAGGCATTGTTGTTTTGAGCCAACCGTAGACAGTCGGTTCCGTCACCGCACATGCAAATGCTATTTCTTCCACGGTGACGCCGCGCCTTTCTTTCAGGCGCCGTACCCGTTCTGCAAACGTCTCCACCCGTGAAGGGTAAGAAAGAATTTAGGCGCCGGCAAGGCGCAAACTATAGGTTCTTCTAAAGTTTGCTTTATAAAACGATGTAACGTGGTTACAACACTGGTATAAATGACAATTGACAGTCATTTAGAATTTCTAAATGACAAAATCAAACGAAATATTTCAGCCAGTTCATCGTCGCTCTTGCAGGCTAGTTGGCGCGCCAGGTCCTCTGGTGATTCAGCGGCGACGTAGACGTTTCCTGGGGGCGGCGCAGCTTCACGGGGGCCTCTACCAGTTTCGAGCCATATTGGGTTCACGTTCAGCGCCTTGGCGATATCAACAAGCCGCGTTGTAGCACGACTGCGCCCGATCTCGATACTTGCGATGGTTGTGGCACCGACGCCAGCCTTTCTGGCAAGGCTTCGTTGTGTCCAGTTTCGCTTTTCCCGCTCGGTTCTGAGCCTGGTCCCTAGAGTTTCCATTCAGGGATTCTGCGGGAATGTTTGTGCGCAACGGTGCTCATGCTGCTGCGAAATGCGTTCAATATTCGGGCAATAAAAAAGCCCTCGCATTGATGCGAGGGCTATTGATTGTGGCGCTCCCGACAGGAATCGAACCTGTATCTGCCGCTTAGGAGGCGGCCGTTCTATCCGTTGAACTACGGTAGCGGTGCTATGGAAGTGCTACTTGATTTTTTATGCCGATCATAACGGCATGTATTTTATACAAAATCTTATCCAGTCAATCCCTTTAACTACGGAGACGCTGTGAAAAGCTTGATTCAAAAATCATTAAAAGGCTCGCGAGCTAGAGCGAGACAAGGCGAAAACGGCTGAAGAAGCGGAATGTACATACGGTACATGAGCATTCTGAAGACGTTTTCAACGCGGTATCGCTGACGCGCAGCAGACTTTTGTCCTTAGGCGCTGCGGTCCACCGACAGGCGGGCCAACTCCACCAAGGCCTGACGGGTGTCCGATTCCGGAATCGGCGCCAGCGCGGCCACGGCCTGTTCGGCCACCTTGACCGCTTCCGCCCGGGCGTAGTCCAGCGCGCCGCAGGATTGTACCGCAGCCAGCACGTCCTGGAAACGATCGCGGCTGGCGTGTTCCAGCGCGTCGCGCACGGTGGCGGAGGCTTCCGGGCCGCCGTTGCGCATGGTGTAGATCAAGGGCAGGGTCGGCTTGCCTTCGGCCAGATCGTCGCCCAGGCTCTTGCCTATGGTGTCGGCGTCGCCGCTGTAATCCAGCACGTCGTCGATGATCTGGAAAGCGGTGCCCAGGTACATGCCGTATTCGGCCATCGCCTGCGCCTGTTCGGCGCTGGCGCCGGCGCTGAGCGCGCCCACGCGGGCGGAGGCTTCAAACAGCTTGGCGGTCTTGTACTTGATCACGCGCAGGTATTCGTCTTCGGTGACGTCGGTGTTGCCGATATTGAGTAGCTGCAGCACCTCGCCCTCGGCGATGATGTTGGTGGCTTCCGCCATCACCGCCAGGATGTCCATATTGCGGGTGGTCACCATCATCTGGAAGGCGCGGGTGTAGAGGAAGTCCCCCACCAGCACGCTGGCGGCGTTGCCGAACAGCGCATTGGCGGTTTCGCGGCCGCGGCGCAGGTCGGATTCGTCCACCACGTCGTCGTGCAGCAAGGTGGCGGTGTGGATGAATTCGATCATCGCCGCCAGCTCGTGCAATTGTTCGCCGCCGTGACCCAGCGCGCGGCCGGACAGCAGCGTCAACACCGGGCGCAGGCGTTTGCCGCCGGCGGAAATGATGTATTCCGCTACCTGGCGGATCAGGACGACGTCGGAGTGCAGCCGGGCGCGGATGACGCGGTCTACGGCCTGCATGTCGTCGGCTATCAGTGTACGGAAAAGCGGGGTGGACACGATTTCAACCAGTTATTTGAGATGGGTACGCCAAAGGCTGGAATGTTACCAGAAAAGCCCCTCCAGCCGCCACGGGGCGTACTCCTTAGGACTAAGTCGATGAAATCATTGACAAGTTGACGGGGTGTCCGTATAGTTTCGCGTTCTCCCGCAATAGGCGGCGAGATTTTTATATTCAGGAGCTCATGCGAATGTATGCGGTCATAAAAACCGGCGGCAAGCAGTACAAAGTTGTCGTTGGTGAAAAACTCAAAGTAGAACAGATACCTGCAGACGTCGACAGCCAGATCGTACTTGAAGAAGTGCTGATGATTGCTGACGGTGAACAGGTTGTTGTAGGCGCCCCGATGATTGCCGGCGCCACTGTTAAGGCCACCGTTGTTTCCCACGGTCGTGGCGACAAGATCCGCATCTTCAAGATGCGTCGTCGCAAGCACTACCAGAAACATCAGGGTCATCGTCAAAACTTCACCGAAATCCGCATCGACGCGATTTCGAAGTAAGGATAAACAGTCATGGCACACAAAAAAGCAGGCGGTAGCTCCCGCAACGGTCGTGACTCCGAAGCCAAACGCCTGGGCGTTAAGGTTTACGGCAGCGAACTGATTCCGGCAGGTTCCATTATCGTGCGTCAGCGCGGCACCCGCTTCCACGCAGGTGAAAACGTTGGTCAGGGCAAGGATCACACCTTGTTCGCCAAGGTTGACGGTTACGTTGAATTCACCATTAAAGGTGCAATGAAGCGCAAGATCGTTAATGTGGTTCCGTACACCGGCGTAGACGGCGAATAATTTTTCGCTTTCTAGTGACCGAGAAAGCCCTATCCTGCGATAGGGCTTTTTTCATACCCTGAGGGGCAAGGCGTGAGGGTGGCCGCGAGTCCATCCTGACCCCTGACTCCTCGCAAGACAGAGGTTGAAAACATGAAATTTATCGATGAAGCCCGCATTGAAGTGTTCGCGGGACGCGGCGGCAACGGCGTGGCCAGTTTCCGTCGCGAGAAGTTCGTGCCCTTCGGCGGCCCGGATGGCGGCGACGGCGGCAAGGGCGGCAGCGTGTACGCGGTGGCGGACGAGAACGTCAACACCCTGGTGGAGTTCCGCTTCGTCAAGAAATACCTGGCCGAACACGGCGAGCGCGGCCGCGGCGCCGATTGCTACGGCAAGGGCGGCGACGACATCGACCTGAAAATGCCGGTGGGCACGGTGATCACCGACCATGACACCGGCGAGCTGGTGGCGGACCTGACCCATCACGGCCAGCGCATCATGATTGCGCGCGGCGGCAAGGGCGGCCTGGGCAATATCCATTTCAAATCCTCCACCAACCGCGCGCCGCGTCAGTGCACGCCGGGCGAGCAGGGCGAGCAGCGCACGCTGAAGCTGGAGCTGAAAGTGCTGGCCGACGTGGGCCTGCTGGGCATGCCCAACGCCGGCAAGTCCACCTTCATCCGCGCGGTGTCGGCGGCGCGTCCCAAGGTGGCGGATTATCCGTTCACCACGCTGCACCCCAATCTGGGCGTGGTGCGCATGGACGATACCCGCAGCTTCGTGATCGCCGACATTCCCGGCCTGATCGAAGGCGCGGCGGAAGGCGCCGGCCTGGGCCACCGCTTCCTCAAGCATTTGCAGCGCACCGGCTTGTTGCTGCACGTGGTGGACGTGGCGCCGTTCGATCCCGACGTGGACCCGGTGCGCGAGGCGCGCGCCATCGTCGAGGAACTGAAGAAGTACGACGACGAACTGCACGGCAAGCCGCGCTGGCTGGTGTTGAACAAGGTGGACATGCTGCCGCCGGACGAACGCGAGCTGACGGTGTCCGCCTTCCTCAAGGCCTACGGCTGGCCGGAAGAGCAGCCGGACGACCGTTTCGGCTTCGATCTCAAGGCGCCGCGCGTGTTCAGCATTTCCGCGCTGAACCACGAAGGCACCCGCGAGCTGACCTTCGCCATCATGTCCTATCTGGACGTGGTGCGCGCGGAGCAGCGCAAGCAGGTGGAAGAGGCGCAGCAGCAAGCCGCCGCCGCGCGTCAGACCATGATTACTCCGGATGCGGCGATGCATCAGGACACGACGGAAGAATAAGCGCCTGTTTACGGTCTGCTGGGCGTCGAGAGATGTGACGCGGTGAGTGCGTTTTCGCCTTGTCTCGTTCTAACCCGCTAGACTTTGGGTGGGTTCTTTCATCCAGGCGCCGGCATCCACGGCAAGCAAGAAGGCCAGTCTCGCGACTGGCCTTTTTCATTTCAGTCCGCCGCCGCGGGGGTGACGCCGCGCGTCGCCCACCAGAACAGCAGGGCCAGCAGGCTGACGGCGGCGCCCAGCAAGCATACGGCTTGCCAGCCGGCATGGGCGTAGGCCGCCGTTGCGCCGATGGCGCCCAGCCCGCTGCCAACGGCGTAGAACAGCATGTAAAGGCCCACCAGCCGGCTATGGGCTGCTGGCCGGGCGCGGAAAATCAGGCTCTGGTTGGTGACGTGCAGCGCCTGGCCGCCCAGGTCCAGCAGCACGATGCCGATCAGCAGCGCGCCCAGCGATTGCTGCATCAGCGACAGCGGCCACCAGGCCAGCAGCAATAAAGCCAGCGCCGCCGCGCTGGTGCGCTGGCCATGTCCGCCGTCGGCCCAGCGTCCGGCGCGGGCGGCGGCCAGCGCGCCTATCGCGCCCGCCAGGCCGAAGGCGCCGATGGCGGTGCGGGAGTAGCCGTGGGGCGGCGCGCTCAAAGGCAGGGCCAGCGCGCTCCAGAAGACGTTGAAGGCGGCGAACATCAGCAGCGCCAGCATGCCGCGCGCTTGCAGCGTTTTTTCCCGCCGCAGCAAGTCCAGCATGGAGGCCAGCAGCGCCGGGTAGCGCATCGCGTTCGCGGCGACGGGGAGCGGCGGCAAGCGCCGCCACAGCGGCAGCGCAATCGCCAGCATCAGCCCGGCGGCGGCGAGGTAGACGCCGCGCCAGCCGGCTAGGTCGCTGACGGCGCCGGAGAACGCCCGCGCCAGCAGCAGGCCGATGAAGACGCCGCTTTGCGCCGCGCCGACGACGCGCCCTTGCTCATGCGGCGCGGCGGTGCTGGCCGCGTAGGCGATCAGCCCCTGCGTCATCGCCGTGCCCAGCAGTCCGACCGCGAGCATGCCGGCCAGCAGCGCCGGGGTGGAGCGGGCCATGGCCACCGCCGTCAGCGCGGCGGCCAGCGCCAGCAGTTGCGCCGCCATCAGGCGGCGGCGCTCCAGCAGATCGCCCAGCGGCACCAGCAGCAGCAGGGCCAGCGCGCAGCCTATCTGGGTGGCGGTGATCACGCCGCCCACCGCCGCCTGGCGGATGGAAAAGTCCCGGGCCAGCGCGTCCAGCAGGGGTTGAGCGTAATAGACGTTGGCCACGCTCAGGCCGCTGGCGGCGGCGAACAGCCATACCAGGCCGGCGGGCGTGTTCGCTGGCTTGTGTTTCAAGAGTGGCGATGGGGCGTGCCTGGCGTTCATGGTTCCGAGTCCGTTCAATCTGGTTGCAAAATGAAACCGATTGAATGCTAGGGCAGGTGGTTTTAAAATGCAACTGATTGATCCCGCCGCCGCAGAACCCAAGGAGAGCCCATGACGCGCCACAACACCATGAATCAGGAGCCATGTCCGGTGGCGCGCAGCGTCGACGTGATCGGGGATCGCTGGTCCTTGTTGATCGTGCGCGACGCCTTCGACGGCGTGCGCCGCTTCGGCGATTTCCAGCGCGGCCTGGGCATGGCCCGCAACATCCTGTCCGACCGGCTGCGCAAGCTGGTGGACGCCGAGGTGCTCGCCACCCAGGCGGCCTCGGACGGCTCCGCTTACCAGGAGTATGTGTTGACGGCCAAGGGGGAAAGCCTGTTCGCGGTGGTGCTGGCCTTGCGCCAGTGGGGCGAAGGGCATTTGTTCGAGGCGGGCGAAGGCCATTCGCTGTTGATAGACAAGCGGACCGGCCAGCCCGTGCCCTTGATGTCGCCCAGGGACGCGGACGGCGTCGAACTGGCGCCCGAGGCCACCGAGGTGCGCAAGCTGGCCTGAGCCGATCAGCCGAGACAAAGACGGAGCCGCAGTGCAGCCATGCGCTGGACCGGCGCTTGTTCCTTCCCGCATTCTTCAGGGCTGCGGCCCATTACCCTTCCCGCGTTCTTCCCGGTACGCCTTGTCCTTGTCTGCCATTTGAACAGCCCCTTCGGCGAAGGGAAGTAGATTGTTCATATGAAGACTTTTTCATTTGCAGGTACACCCATTCCGATACCAAGCGTTACTTGAGTGGGTGTCTGGATGTTGTATTTTGTCCTCAACAAGCCGCAAATTCGCCCTGGCGCTGAAATACCAAGTCATTAATTTTCCATGACGGCATGACGTAAGCTTAGATAAGAGCGGCGTGGGCGGCGGGCGGCGGAGACGGTATAGACAAATTGCTCTATTTATATAACATGAAGCGCTCAGCCCCCACGGGGGCGATGCCGGATCAGAGGGCGAAAAGCCCCGTGCGCTTTAACTTGTGAAATGCATATGCCCGGCTGTCGGCTCGGGATTTTCACCGTTGGCTGTAGATGAAGTCTATGAGGAGAAGCAAATGAAGAAAGCATTGGCTGTGATGGCTTTGGGTCTGATGACCGCGTCTATCGGCGCATGGGCCAAGGATTGGAAGGAAGTCCGCTTCGGGGTGGACGCCAGTTACGCGCCGTTTGAATCCAAGGCGCCCAACGGCCAGCTGGTGGGCTTCGACATCGATCTGGGCAATGAAATCTGTAAGCGCCTGAAAGCCAAGTGCGTGTGGGTGGAAAACGATTTCGACGGCATGATCCCGGCTTTGAAAGCCAAGAAGTTCGACGGCGTGCTGTCCTCGATGTCGGTGACCGAAGCCCGGATGAAGGAAATCAGCTTCTCCGCCAAATTGTTCAACACGCCTACCCGCATGGTGGCCAAGACCGGTTCCGGCCTGATGCCGACTCCGGCTTCGCTGAAGGGCAAGCGCGTGGGCGTGGAGCAAGGCACCATCCAGGAAGCCTACGCCAAGAAACACTGGGCGCCGGCCGGCGTGGAAGTGGTGCCTTATCAGAACCAGACCCAAGTGCTGTCCGACCTGGGGGCCGGCCGTCTGGACGCCTCGTTGCAAGACGCGGTGCAGGCGGATGAAGGCTTCCTGAAGAAGCCGGAAGGCAAGGGCTTCGCCTTTGCCGGCAAAGAGCTGGTTGACCCGCAGACCCTGGGCGAAGGCGCCGCCATCGGTTTGCGCAAGGAAGACAAGGAACTGAAGGCCGATATCGACAAGGCCATCGCCGGCATGCTCAAAGACGGCACCTACAAGAAGCTTGAAAAGAAATACTTCAACTTCGACGTTTACGGCAAGTAAACGGCAAGGGCCCGTTCAAGCATGCAAGGCCGCCGCGCGGCAGGCTTTGAACGGGCTCTAAGAGTGTGTTTACGATCTTGCGAGCCAGAGTCCTCATCGCCTAAGGCGTCCACGACGCGCCGCGGATCGTAAACATGTTCTAAGCCGCAAGCCGCCGACAAAACCGCTGCATTGGAACCCGCAGCGCCTCCGTGGCCGGAGTGGGCCATCCGTTTTGTCGGCGGCTCGTCTTTTGCGCAAGTCAGGGCCGGTTCGGCGCGCGCCGCCGCCCTGAAAGGGGAAGAGCATGTTTTTGCATGGATTCGGTTCCATTATCTGGGACGGCACGCTGGTGACGCTGGAGTTGGCGGTGTTGTCATTGTTGCTGGCCTTCCTCATCGGCCTTATCGGGGCCGGGGCCAAGCTGTCCAGCAATCCCTTGCTGAGCGGCGTGTCCACCTTGTACACCACGCTGATTCGCGGCGTGCCGGATCTGGTGCTGATGCTGCTGATTTTTTACAGCCTGCAGATCGGCATCAATCATCTGACCGAATGGCAGGGCATGGAACGGATTGACCTCAATCCCTTCGTGTCCGGCGTGGTGACCCTGGGCTTCATCTACGGCGCTTATTTCACCGAAACGCTGCGCGGCGCCTTCATCTCCGTGCCCAAGGGCCAGCTGGAAGCCGGCACCGCTTACGGCATGAGCCATTGGCAGGTGTTTTCCCGCGTCCAGTTCCCGCAGATGATGCGTTTCGCGTTGCCCGGCATTTCCAATAACTGGCAGGTGATGCTGAAAGCCACCGCCCTGGTGTCCATCATCGGCCTGACCGACGTGGTCAAAGTGTCGATAGACGCCGGCAAGAGCACTTACAAAGTGTTCTTCTTCACCCTGGTGGCCGGGGCGATCTATCTGCTGCTCACCACGGTGTCCAACTTCGTGTTGATGTGGCTGGAACGCCGTTATTCCATGGGCGTGCGGGAGGCCGAGCTATGATAGACATCATTCAGCAATACTGGCGTCCCTTCCTGTGGTCGGACGGCTACCATTTGTCCGGCCTCGCCGTCACCATGTGGCTGCTGGTGCTGTCCATCGCCTTCGGCTTCATCGTGTCCATCCCGCTGGCGGTGGCGCGGGTGTCCAAGGTCAAATGGCTGGCGCGCAGCGTCTGGTTTTACACCTATGTGTTCCGCGGCACGCCGCTCTACGTGCAGCTGCTGTTCTTCTACACCGGCATGTACAGCCTGGACGTGGTGCGGGAAGTGGGCTTCCTCAACCACTTCTTCCGGGAAGGCTACAACTGCACCATCCTGGCGTTCGCGCTCAACACCTGCGCTTACACCACCGAGATCTTCGCCGGCGCGATCAAGGCCACCCCTTACGGCGAAATCGAGGCCGGGCGCGCCTACGGCATGAGCAAGTTCACTCTTTACCGAAGAGTGATCATTCCGTCCGCGCTGCGCCGCGCGCTGCCGGCGTACAGCAATGAAGTGATCCTGATGCTGCACGCCACCACCGTGGCCTTCACCGCCACCGTGCCGGACATTCTGAAAGTGGCGCGCGACGTCAACGCCGCCACCTATGACTCCTTCAACGCCTTCGGCCTGGCCGCCTTGATCTATCTGGGCGTCACCTTCATCCTGGTGGGCCTGTTCCGCAAGGCCGAGACCAGATGGCTGGCTTATTTGCAGCCGGCGAAAACCTGAGAAACGGACTAGAAGATGGACAAGCTGAATATCCAGAACATCTATAAGAGCTACGGCAGCCACGAAGTGCTCAAGGGCGTTTCGCTGACCGCCAAGGCCGGCGACGTGATCAGCATCATCGGCTCATCCGGCTCCGGCAAAAGCACCTTTCTGCGTTGCATCAACTTCCTGGAAAAACCGAATCAGGGCAGCATCAGCCTCAATGGCGAGCCCATCCGCCTGGCCGCCACCAAGAACGGCGAACTGACGCCGGCGGACCAGAAGCAATTGCAGGGCATGCGCACCAAGCTGGCCATGGTGTTCCAGCACTTCAATCTGTGGGCGCACATGACGGTGCTGGAAAACGTCATCGAGGCGCCGGTGCACGTGCTGGGGATTTCCAAGGAGGAGGCCACCCAGCGCGCGGTCAAATACCTGCGCAAAGTGGGCCTGGACGAACGCGCGCAGGACAAGTACCCGGCGCATCTGTCCGGCGGTCAGCAACAGCGGGTGGCGATTGCGCGCGCGCTGGCGATGGAGCCGGAAGTGATGCTGTTCGACGAACCCACCTCGGCGCTGGACCCGGAGCTGGTGGGCGAGGTGCTGAAAGTGATGCAGGCCTTGGCCGAGGAGGGCCGCACCATGATCGTGGTCACCCACGAGATGGGCTTTGCCCGCAATGTGTCCAATCACGTGATGTTCCTGCACCAGGGACGGGTGGAGGAGGAGGGCTGCCCGGACGAGGTGTTCGGCAACACCAAGAGCGAGCGCTTGAAGGCCTTCCTGTCGGGCAGTCTGAAGTAAGCCTAGCCCGGCCCCGCTGAAGAAAGAGCAAACCCGCCGGCGCGCGATGGCCGGCGGGTTTGATTTTTGTGGATAAGTTTGAGTTTGGCCGTTGGTTGTGGATAAGCCGGTTTACTGGGGATGATCGGCGCGGAACAGCGTCCATTCCTCCACCGTACGGCCGTCCGGCAGCTGGCACAGCGCGTACTCATTGCCCTGGGCGTCTTTTTGCGGCAACAGCTTGCCGCCCTTTTCCCCGCAATACACGGAGGCCGGATTGGCCATGCCCACCGCGGGGCGCTCCGGCGGCTTGGTCTGGCTGCAGGCGCTCAGGCCCAAGAGCGCGGCGGCGCATATCAAGATTCTCATGCGGTTTCCCTTTCAGTATCAGGCCGACAACAGCTTGCCGGATTTGAAGGCCTCGCGGCTGGCCACCTTGGCCAGCGACAGGCCGGTGGTGGTGTAGGTGCGGGCGCTGGTGGCGTACAACATGCCGGGGCGGTTGGCGCGGATCTCGCTGCAGCGGTCGCCTATCGGGTCTATCACCTCGGCCAGCAGTTCGCCGCTGGCCACCTCGCTGCCCGGTTGGGCGTGGTAGACCACCACGCCGGCGTGCGGCGCGTACAGGTTTTCCGAGCCGGCCAGCGGCGTGGCGGGGAAGGGCAGTTCCGGCTGCGGCGGCGCGGCTTCGGCGATCACGCCGCGGTGGCGCAGGAAGTTGAGGATGCCTTCCGCGTCCCGGCGCGCGTAATCGTGATGGACGTCGATTTCGCCGCGCAGTTCCACCGTCACCGCCAGGCAGGCCATGTCGATCTGGACGTCCAGGCCCTCGGCCGCCGCCAGGTCGCGCAGCTGCCACCACAGCTGGCCGCAGGCTTCGTCGAAGGGATGGTCGCCGGAATCGGTGGCCAGCAAGGTGGCGCAAGCGCCCAGGTAGCGCGACAGCGGCTCGCACTGTTCCCACAGCGGGGTGCCGGTGTACAGGTGCAGGCCGGCGCGGCAGTCGCAATGCAGATCCAGCACCACGTCGGCGTCGAAAGCCAGCTTCATCAGCGTGTGGCGCAGCGATTGCAGCTCGCTGTCGGCGCGCAGCGCGCCCAATTGCTGGCGCGCCTCCGCGCGGATCAAGGCGGTGTTGGCCTTGCCGTCGCGGCCCAACTGCGCTTTCACCGCCTCGAAAATGGGCTCGGACAGCACGGGGTAATAGCGGTTGAAGTTCTGGCCGCTTTGCAAGTCGAAACGCCCCAGCGGCTTCTCGCTCTGGTTCTGGTTCAGGCCTATGGGGTTGGCCACCGGCACCAGGATCACCTCGCCGCGCAGCAGGCCGGCGGCGTCCAGCCGCTGCAAGCCTTGCTTCAAATGCCAGGCGGTCAGCATGCCGGGCAGCTCGTCGGCGTGCAGGCTGGCCTGGATATAGATTTTCTGGCCGCTTTGCGGCACGCCGAAATGGAAGCTGGTCAGGTCGCGCTGGCTGCCCAGGCTGGGCGACAGCAAGGGCTGGCGGTGGGTGTACATGGGTTCTCCTCTTGCGGTGTGCGGCTCTGTCGTCGAATCTTATGCCAAACCGGCCCGGGCAAGATAGGGCCGCCGAGCGGACATGCGTTGACGAACGAGCATGCCCCCCGGACAATCATGGCTTTTGCCATTCCACGCCCGCGCGCGTGGTGGAGTGCCTTTGGATTCTCTCTCCGACTTCTTCCAGCCCGGCATCGAGCCCGCCTCCTTGCAGGCGGTGTCGCGCCTGACCGGCGCCTGGCCTTATCTCGCCGTCTTCGTCACCCTGTTCCGCGGCGGCGACGAAGAAGTGCTGATGCGGCTGCTGGTGTTGCGGGAACTGGGCGGCCGCGCCGAAGCGCCGCTATGGACGCCGCAGGAAATCGCCCAGCGTTTCGCCTATCTGAACGACACCAAGCTGGCCACCATCCTGGGCCGGCTGCGCGAAGGCGGCCTGCTGGTCTACGACAGCGACGGCGGCGTTTACCAGCTGTCCGAGGGCGCGCGCGTCGCGCTGGCGGCGCTGGCCACCATGGTGGATTTCGCCGGCGACGACGTGGAGCTGGGCTATCTGACCAGCCAGGTGGCCGCCGGCCAGGCGGTGGGCCAGGTCTCCGACGAAGCGCTCAAACACCTGCTGGCGCGCCTGAACGAGCTGTACGCGGAATTTGAAGAAGCGCTGGAATCGCAGTCGGAGTTCCGCATCCGCGCCGCCCAGCACCGCCTGGAAGCGGTATGGCGCTGGGTGGCCAAATCCACCGAGGTGGTCAAGAGCCTGACCCAGGACGACACGCTGAGCCTGCTGGTGCTCAACCAGGCCCAGGCCATCGCGCTGGCGCAAAGCCGCATGCTGGCGCTGGCCGGCACGTTTGAGCGCCGGCTGGCGCAACTGGCCGCGCAGCGCGTGCATCTGGGCGGCTCCGGCCTGACCTCCACCGACATCGCCGACTGGCTGCGCCGCATGGCGGCCGGCCAGCTGGCGCACAAGCTGGACGCCTGTCTGTCCATCGCCCCCGAGCCCGCCTTCCTGTCCACGCCGGAGCTGGCCGACGTGGCCGAATTCGAACTGCTGGCGCGCGAGCGCGCCAAGGCCGGCTCCATGACGCTGCCGGGCGGAGAAGCCGCGCCGCTGGCCGACGCGCCGGAAATGGAGCGCCTGCTGGAGGCCGAGGCCATGTACGACGCCTTGCTGGAACTGGGCATGTCCGGCGCGGCCGACGCCCACATCAGCCAGGCGGTGCTGGCCGACAGCTACAACGAAACCGCCTATCGGCTGTCGCTGCTGTCCCTGATCGGGGATCCGGAAACCAGCAACGACCAAAGCATCGTCGCCGCGCTGGCCAAGCTGCCGTTCAGTCTGCAAGGCGGCGAGAGCGTGATCGAGCCGGACCACCCGGAAGTGGCGTCGCTGTCCGACGCGCGACTGGTGGCCGCGGCCCAAAAAGGTTCTTAATGGAAACAGAAATCAAAACCCTGACCGCCCGTCTGCTGGCGCATCGGGTGGTGCCGCGCGGCGACGCGCTGGCGAAGAAGGCGCTGCTGGACGACAGCTTCCGCCTGGAGTTGGACAAGAGCCTGGCGGCCGTCGGCCTGCGCCTGGTGGAGAACCCCTACGCCGAACACCTCGCCGTGGCCTTGCTGCCGGAAATGACCGAACCGGTGTTCGGCTCCGGCGACGCCTGGCTCAACAATAATCTGGGCCTGCCGCGCGACGGCGTGGCGCTGCTGGTCATCCTGTGGTCCTTGATCATCCTGCCCAAGCGCGAACGCCAGATCGCCCGCGTGGAAGCCGGCAAGGAAAACCAGAGCGATATGTTCGGCGCGCAAAAGCCGCTGGAAACCGGCGAGGCCGTGTCCACCGGCGTGTCCGAGGACGCGCTCTACGCGGACTTCGGCAAGGCGCTGGGCGGCCGCACCCGCTTCAACGCCAACCTGGGCCGCCTGGTCAACCTGGGCTTCATCGTGCGCCGCAACCGCTGGCTGGACGAAGGGCCGATGCTGGACCTGATGATCGACTACGCCCAGCTGGCGCCGCGCATCATCGAAGGCGCGCTGGCCGACGTGCTGCTGCGCCGCGAAGGCCGCGACGCGCTGGCTGACAAGCGCGCGGAAGCGGCCGAGGACGGCCTGGACGCCGCCGCGGAGGCGGACGACTCCGCCGGCCCGCTGTTTGACCTGCCGCCGGACGAGGACGCGGCCCACGAGGAGATGCGCTGATGTTCCAGATGAAATCGGTGGAAATGGTGCACTGGGACTTCTGGCAGCGGCTGACCGTGCCGCTGGACGCGCAGATCGTCACCATCATCGGCCCCAACGGCTCCGGCAAGACCACCTTGCTGGACGCGATGCGCACCCTGCTGGCGATCAAATGCTCGGGCAAGCGCGATTACAAGCGCTACGTTCGCAACAATAAGGAACCCTTCGCCTACCTGCGCGGCGTGGTGGACAATCCGCGCCGCCCCAGCGGCGGTCTGTATCCGACCCCCTTCTTCCCCATCGTCGCGGACGCCGTCACCCTGCTGTGCCGGGTCAAGAAACAGGGCGGGGACTGGGTGCGCCACTACGCCATCCTGGACGGCGACGTGCCGCTGGAGCTGGCCGAAGGCCAGGCCCAATGGATGGGCGTGCAGGAATACCGCCGCCGTCTGGAAATGGCCGGCCTGACCCCGGCGGTGGCCGAAGTGCTGGCGCTGGAACAGGGCGATACCGACAAGCTCACCGAATACAGCCCGCGCCAACTGCTGGACCTGGTGTTCCAGGTCTTCGGCGACAAGGACGTGCTGGACAACTACCAGCGCGCCCGCGACGAGCAGCGCGCCACCGAGCTGGAGCTGGAATCGCTGAGCCGTCAGGAAGAAGCGCTGCAGACGCGGGTGGAAACCATGAAGACCCGCGCCAACCGCTATCTGGAATGGCGGCAGCTGCAAACCGGCATCGCCCGGCTGCGCGACGAGGCGCTGCCGGTGCTGGCCTATCTGGACGCCAAGTCCGCGCTCGGCAATGTCTGGAAAAACTACCGCGGCAACTTCCACACGCTGAACCAGGCCCAGGGTGAGCACGCCGACACTCTGCAACTGGTGGCCAAGCTCAAGGCGGCGGAAGTGGCCGCCGACGCCTCGCGCAAGGCGGCTGAAACCGCCCGCGTCGGCGCGCAGGAAGCCTTTATGGCGGCCAAGGGCGAACACGCCGGCGTGGCCGGCCAGCTCAAGGAACGGGACCGGCTGCAAGCCTTGGCCAGCAAGGAATACGGCGCCGACGCCGCCCAACTGGCCGACAAGCTCTCCGCCTTGCGCGGCGAAGCCGAGCAATTGAAAGACGGCCTGCGCGAACTGAAAAAGCAGCGCCAGGACAGCTCCCAGCACCTGGAGGCGCTGGAGATAGGCCGCGGCCGCGCGCCGGAAGACGTGCGCCAGTTCAAGGCCGCGCTGGACGAGGCCGGCATCGGCCACCTGATGTTGTCCGACATCGTGGAAGTGCTGGACCCCAACTGGCAGGCGGCGGTGGAAGCGCTGTTGCGCGGCTATCGCCACGTGGTGCTGCTGGAGCGCGAATCCGACCGGCGCGAAGCCTGGCGCATCGGCGAGAAACTGCGCTACCGCCACTTCGTGGTGCCGGAGCGCAGCAGCCCGCCGCGCGCCAACGCCGGCAGCCTGATGGAAGTGGTGCGCTTCTCCGCCGACGCGCCGGAATGGCTGTATCGGCAATTGAACAGCGTCAGCCGCGTCGACGACGCCGAGCAGGGCGCCGACGTCAGCGGCGACTGGATCACCCGCGACGGCTACTTCCGCGAACGCCGCGGCGCGCGCCACATCGGCGTACCGGCGCATGAGTTCGCCTTCGGCGAAGCCGCCCGCCAATCGCGGCTGCTGGCGGTGCGCGAGGCATTGAAAGCGCTGAACACCCGCATCCTGGCCGATGAAGAACGGCTGGTGGCCGCCACGCGCGAAGCCGCCGGCCTGGCCGAATACCTGGGCGGCATGGACGCCATCCGCCAGCTGGACAGCCGCGCCGAAGAGTTCGCCGCGCTGGAAACGCGCAAGCAGGGGTTGGAAAGCGAAATCGCCCGCCTGGGTGCGGCGCTGGGCCTCGTCAGCGCGGAGAAGGAAGCCGCCGACCAACGCTACAGCGACGCAAGGCTGGCGCACGACCGCGTCTGCCAGCGCGAACAGGACAGCCTGGCCGCCTTCCGCCAAAAACAGCAGGAAGTGGAGCAGGCGCGCCGCCAGGTGCGCCGCCTGCTGTCCGAGCTGCGCGAATGGGCGGAGCGCTTGCCCGATGCGGCGCTGGCGGCGGATAACGTCGCGGCGCTCGAAAGCGAGTTCGACACCGCCGCCGACGCCAAGCACCAGCTCAATTACTTGGAAGAGCGGCTGCAAAGCGGAGACTGGGAGCAGGACGAAGCCGTGTTGGCCCTGAAGGACAAACTGGTGGAAGACCTGACCGGCCTGGACCGCGAGCGTCAGCGCCGCCAGAGCGAAGTGGACCGCTCGCGCGAACTCACCGACGAAGCGCGCGCCGCCTATATGGGCAAGCTGCGCGCCACCGTCCGCGTCTACGGTCAGAACGTCAAGCGCCTGGGCGAACTGGCCGGCATCCAGGTGGAAGTGGAACTGCCGCAGCTGTCCAACGACGACGCGGCGCTGGCCCAGGCCGGCCTGGTGCTCAAGTTCAACTTCGACCAGAAGGGCCTGATGGGCATGAACGACGGCGAAGCCTCCGGCGGCCAGCAGGTGATGAAGTCGCTGATCCTGCTGATCGGCCTGATGATGGACGAGTCCAACCCGTCCGGCTTCGTCTTCATCGACGAGCCGTTCGCCCACCTGGACATCTTCAACATCGACCGCGTCGCCGGCTTCCTCAAAGCCACCGAGGCGCAGTACCTGATCACCACGCCCAACACCCACAACATCAATATCTTCGCGCCGTCGGAGCTGACGCTGGCCACCCGCAAGAAGCGGCCGGGAGAGCAATGGGCGCCGCCCATCCTGCAAACCCGCCGCCGCGCGGACGGCGGCGAACCGGCTTGAGCAGACTGCGCAGCCGCCCCTAGGGGCGGCTTTTGCTTGTTAGCATGGACAGACCCTAGCTCTGTCAGGAGAGCCCATGTCCAATTATCGACGCGACCGCAGCGCCGGCGGCAGCTGGTTCTTCACCGTCAACTTGGCTGATAGGCGACAGCGTTTGCTGCTCGATCATGTTGAGGCCCTGCGTGAAGCTTTCCGTTACACCTTGCGCCGCCATCCCTTCCGGGTTGAGGCCATCGTGATCATGCCCGACCACCTGCATACGGTGTGGACTCTGCCGGTTGCTGACGTGGATTACCCTCTGCGTTGGCGTTTGATCAAAACCATGTTTACCCGATCATTGCCGGCGGTAGAGCGGATCTCCGCTTCGCGCCGTGGCAAGGGCGAGCGACATGTTTGGCAGCGGCGTTATTGGGAGCACCGTTTGCGGGATGAGCAAGACTTTGCCCGCCATATCGATTACATCCACAACAACCCGCTCAAACATGGCTACGTCTCCGCACTTGCGGACTGGCCATGGTCTTCCTTCCATCGTTACGTGAGGCATGGCGTGTTGCCGGAAGATTGGGCCGGGGGAGATGGCGAGGGCGCCGAGTTTGGGGAGCGGGGGGATTCGATCACAAGGAGTGAGTAGATAGACCCAGCTTCCGTATGGTTGCGCTCCATCCTCGCCACTACGATCGGCGCGTAGGGTGGGAGGAGCCGCAGGCGATGCCCGCCAATGATCCGCAATCAAACAGGCCGGCGTCGTCGAGCATGTTTCCGCGTGGGTATCGCTTCGCTCCACCCACCCTACGGCGAGCGGTGCGTAGGGAGGGAGGAGCCGCAGGCGGTGCCCGCCAATGATCGGTAATCAAACAGGCCGGCGATGTTGAGCGCGTTTCCGCGTGGGTATCGCTTCGCTCCGCCCACCCTACGGCGAGCGGTGCGTAGGGAGGGAGGAGCCGCAGGCGATGCCCGCCAATGATCGGTAATCAAACAGGCCGGCGATGTTGAGCGCGTTTCCGCGTGGGTATCGCTTCGCTCCACCCACCCTACGGCGAGCGGCG
>NZ_JAMZGH010000019.1:0-89910 GCF_024158805.1 Chromobacterium sp. S0633
GACATTCCCCGGTACACCATCAACCACGCCCGCGAACACCACTAGGAACACGCCCTAAAATCCCTGTAGCCGCGTTGGGGGGGCGGGGGGGGGGGGGGGGGGTGTTTTGGGGGGGGGGGGGGGGGGGCCGGCGCCCCCCCCCCCCCCCCCCAGGCCAGCCGTTTCCTAGATGAGATCGTCAGCGGGGCCGAAGCCAAGATCGAATCCGGCATTCCGCTGAAGAGCGCCAGCCGCGACGCCGCCGCCGGCAAGCTGATCCTGCAGACCCAGGCGATACACAGCGTGCTGCCGCCGTCTCTGCCGGTGGGCAAGGCCGACAACCAGATCCTCGGCATCGTGATGGCCTTGAAGGAGTTGCAGCAAGGCCGCTCGGTGATCCTGGTGTCCAAAGACATCAATATGCGCATCAAGGCCCGCGCGCTGGGCCTGGACGCGGAAGACTATTTCAACGACAAGGTGCTGGAAGACACCGACCTGCTCTACACCGGCACCCGGGAAATCGACGAAAGCTTCTGGGAGCGCAACGGCAAGGACATGAAGTCCTGGCAGGAACAGGGCCGCAGCTACTACCAGGTCAAGGGCCCGGACGGCCAGAACCTCTACGTTAACCAGATGCTGTGGCAGGAAGGCGCCCAGCCGCTGCAGGCGCGCGTGACCCAGGTGGAGGGCAAGACCGCGGTGCTGCAGACGCTGAAGGACTACAGCCACCACAAGAACAATGTCTGGGGCATCACCGCGCGCAACCGCGAGCAGAACTTCGCCCTCAATCTGCTGATGGACCCGGAGGTGGACTTCATCACCCTGCTGGGCCAGGCCGGCACCGGCAAAACCTTGCTGACGCTGGCCGCCGGCCTGGCGATGACGCTGGAACAGAAGCTGTACTCCGAAATCATCATGACCCGGGTCACCGTGCCGGTGGGCGAGGACATCGGCTTCCTGCCCGGCACCGAAGAGGAAAAGATGGCGCCGTGGATGGGCGCGCTGGAGGACAATCTGGACGTGCTCAACAAGAGCGACGACGACGGCGGCGACTGGGGCCGCGCCGCCACCCGCGACCTGATCCGCTCCCGCATCAAGGTCAAATCGCTGAACTTCATGCGCGGCCGCACCTTCCTCAACAAATACCTGATCATCGACGAGGCGCAAAACCTGACGCCCAAGCAGATGAAGACCCTGATCACCCGCGCCGGCCCCGGCACCAAGGTGGTCTGCCTGGGCAATATCTCGCAGATCGACACCCCCTACCTGACCGAGGGCAGTTCCGGCCTGACCTATGTGGTGGACCGCTTCAAGGGCTGGGGCCATTCCGGCCACATCACGCTGCAGCGCGGCGAGCGCTCGCGGCTGGCGGACCACGCCGCCGAAGTGCTGTGATGTCCCCGCGCCTGGAGCTGCTGCATCAAGCCCCGGCGCCAACGGCGGCGCGTCTCGCGCCGCCGTTGTTGTTCGTGCACGGCGCCTTTTGCGGCGCCTGGTGCTGGCGGGAATACTTCATGCCCTGGTTCGCCCGGCAAGGCTACGATTGCTGGGCGCTGAGCCTGGAGGGACACGGCGGCAGCGAGGGCCGGGACTACCTGGCCGCGATCGGCGTCGACGACTATGTGCGCAATCTCGACGCGGCGCTCAAGCAATTGCCGGCCGCGCCGGTGATGGTGGGCCACTCCATGGGCGGCTACGTGGTGCAGCAATACCTGAGCCGCCACAAGCTGCCCGGCGCGGCCTTGCTGGCCTCGGTCCCGCCCGGGGGGCTCGCCTCGTCCAGTCTGCGGCTGCTGACGCAGGCGCCGGCGCTGTTTCTCAAGCTCAATATGTACCAGCACGGCCTGTACGATCCGGAGTTCATCGAACTGAAGGACATGCTGCTGTCGCCGGACGCGCCGGAATCGGCGGTGGAGCTGCTGATCAGCCGTTGCCAGCAGGAAAGCCAGCGAGCGCTGATGGACATGACCCTGGTCAACCCGCTGGCCAACCGGCCGCTGGCGCGGCTGCCGGCGCTGGTGCTGGGCGCGGCCGAAGACCAGCTGGTGGGGCCGGAAGACGTGGTGGCCACCGCGCGGCGTCTGGACGTGGCGGCGGACATCCTGCCCCATCTTGGCCATATGATGATGCTGGACACGCGCTGGGAGAGCGCGGCGGAATGGCTGGCGAACTGGCTGGAACGGCAATTTCCGGAAGACTGGGATCAGGCGCTCAGCGCCTGATAACCTGCTTACGATCTGCTGCGCGTCATGAGACGTGGCGCGGCGAGCACCGCTTCGAAATGCTCATGCGCCACGAGCACACTCCGCTTTCTCAGCCGCAACGCCTTAGAACCTGTTTACGATCTGCTGCGCGTCGGCGATACGGCGTTGAAACCGAGCTCAAAATGCTCCTGTACCACTTGTACATTCCGCTTTTTCTCTCGTTTTCGCCTTGTCTCACCTTAGCTCGCGAGATCGTAAACACGTTCTTACCCGCTAGACCGTGAACAGGTTCTGAACCCGGCAATAAAAAAAGCGGCCTAAGCCGCTTTTCCAGTCACCCCGCCGTCTCAGGCGCGGGTATCGATATTCTGCCCCAGATGGGCCGGATTGCTGGCCTGGGCCTGCGCCATATTGTCGGACGCGCCTTGCACCAAGCTCAAAGCCGACTGCGACTGCGCCGACATGGCTTTTTTCAATGCGTAGATCTGGATGCTGTTGGACACGCCCTGCCCGCTGATCTGACTCAATCCATCCATACTTCGCCTCCCTCTGAAACACGCACAATGCGCATGGCTATAGTCTAGACGCATCGTCGTCGGCTGTCATCGCTGAATTTAGTCTTTTGTATCCAATTCACGACAGCGCCGACCGCGCCGCGCCGTCGCCGCGCATAATCAGCCCATCCCTATTGACCCGAGCCCGTCCATGCGCCTGCACAGCCTGTCCCTGATCGATTTCCCCCTCATCCATCAAGCCTTCAGGCTGGCATTCAGCGACTACCTGCTGCCCATGCAAATGGACGAAGAACAGCTGGCCGCCATGCTGCATCGGCGCGGCTGGCGCCCGGAGTTGAGCATCGGCGCCTGGCGCGACGGCGCACTCGTCGGTCTGTGGCTGGCCGGCGTGCACTGCGACGAGGCCGGCCCGATCGGCTATTGCGTCGCCACCGGCGTCACGCCCGACGCGCGCCGCCAAGGCCTGCTGCAAGCGATGGCCGCCGCGGTCAGCCGGCGGCTGGCCAGCCGGGGCATACAGCGTCAACAACTGGAGGTGATCAGCGACAACGCCGCGGCCATGGCCGCCTATCTGAAGCTGGGCTTCCGCCCTCGCCGCCGGCTGGACTGTTACCGCATTGAACACGCGCTGGCCGTGGACGCCGCGCCCGGCTGGCGCTGCGAAGCCGCTGACCGCTCGCAATGGCCGCGTTGGCCACTGCACAGCGAGCCCGCCGTGCCCAATAGCCGCGACAGCCTGGAGCGCGCGCGGCCGCCGCTGCTCTTGATGACGGCGAAACAGAACGGCGATTTGCTGGGCTACGCGCTTTATTCCGCCGCCGGCGACGTCGCGGAACTGGCGGTTGCGCCGCCGCATCGGCGCCGCGGCGTCGCCCGCTCGCTGTTGGCCGCCGTACAGCGGGACACCGCCGCGCCCGCGCTGGCCATCAGCAATCTAGACGCCGACGACGATGCCGGCGCCGGCCTGCTGCGGTCTTGCGGCGCCCGTCTGTGGCTGTCGCAATGGGAAATGCGCCGCCCTTGACCTCCGGCATGCCAATGCCGTAATATCAAACAAATGTTTGCAAAACGGACAAATGTTTGATGACTGAGCGGGAACAACAAATCCTCTCTCTGCTGCGCCTGGATCCGCTGATCCCGCAGCAGGAGCTGGCGGATCAACTGGGCATCAGCCGCTCGGCGGTGGCCGGGCACATCATGAATCTGGTGCAAAAGGGGCATATCCGCGGCAAAGGCTACATCCTGGCCGAGCAGCGCTATGTCGCCGCCGTCGGCGGCGCCAATATGGACATCGTCGGCAGCGCCGCCGCCGCGCTGCGCCACGGCGACTCCAATCCCGGCCAGGTGCGCTGCTCGCCCGGCGGCGTGGCGCGCAACGTCGCGGAAAACCTGGCGCGGCTCGGCGCCGACTGCCGGCTGGTCTCGGTGGTGGGCGACGACATCCACGGCCGCTCGCTGCTGGAAGCCACCCAGCGCGCCGGCGTCGACGTGCGCGGCTGTCTGACGCTGCCGGACGCCGCCACCTCCACCTATCTGTCCATCCAGCAGGCCGACGGCGACATGGCGCTGGCCATCAACGACATGGACATCCTCAACCGGCTGACGCCTGAACGCCTGCAAGCGCAGAGCGAGCTGGTGCGCCACGCCGGCGCGGTGGTGGCCGACACCAATCTGAGCGCCGACGCGCTGGCCTGGCTGATCGCCGAAAGCGGCGACAAGCCGCTGTTCGTCGATCCGGTATCCGCGTTCAAGGCCGAGCGCGTCCGCCCCTGGCTGTCGCGCATCCACACGCTGAAACCCAACCGCCTGGAAGCCGCCGCCTTGTCCGGCCTGCCGCTGGAACGGGCGGAGCACGCGCCGGAGGCGGCGCGCTGGTTCCATGGCCAGGGCGTGCGCCGCATAGTGCTGAGCATGGCCGGCGCCGGCATCTATTACAGCGGCGAAGCCGGCGACGGCTGGCTGGACGCGCCGGACTGCGCCATCGTCAACACCACCGGCTCCGGCGACGCGCTGATGGCCGGCCTGACCTGGGGTTGGCTCAATGAGCTGTCGCTGGCGGACAGCGTGCGCTTTGCTCGCGGCTGCGCCGCGCTGACGCTGTCCTCCGCCGCCACCAACAACCCTTCACTGTCCCGCGCGGCGGTGGAAGCCTATCTGAACGCCTGACCTCGTCATCAACTAAGGAGCACGCAATGCACAACGCCCATCTCGACATCCATCCCGAAGTCGCCGCCGCCCTGGCCGCCAACCGCCCGGTGGTGGCGTTGGAATCCACCATCATTTCCCACGGCATGCCGTATCCGCAGAACGTGGAAACCGCGCTGCAAGTGGAAGCGGAAATCCGCGCCCACGGCGCGGTGCCGGCCACCATCGCCATCATAGACGGACGTCTGAAGGCCGGTCTGAGCGCGGACGAGATCGAATACCTGGGCAAGGGCGGCCGCGACATCGCCAAGGTCAGCCGCCGCGACCTGCCCTTCATCGTCGCCGGCAGACGCAGCGGCGCCACCACCGTGGCCACCACCATGATCATCGCCGCGATGGCCGGCATCCGCGTGTTCGCCACCGGCGGCATCGGCGGCGTGCACCGCGGCGCCGAGCGCAGCTTCGACGTGTCCGCCGACCTGCAGGAACTGGCGCAAACCCCGGTGGCCGTGGTCTGCGCCGGCGCCAAGTCCATCCTGGACCTGGGCCTGACGCTGGAATACCTGGAAACCCATGGCGTGCCGGTCATCGGCCACCGCTGCGACCACCTGCCGGCCTTCTTCACCCGCGATAGCGCCTTCAAACTGGACCACCGCCTGGACGAGGCCGCCGACATCGCCGCCACGATGCAGGCCAAGTGGAATCTGCAACTGCGCGGCGGCGTGGTGGTGGCCAATCCGATTCCGGAGCAATACGCGATGCCGCGCGACAAGATCGACGCCGCCATCGAGCAGGCGCTGGGCGAGGCCGAAGCGCAAGGCGTGGCCGGCAAGGAGTCCACGCCCTTCCTGCTGGCTCGCGTCTGCGAGCTGACCGGCGGCAACAGCCTGGCCGCCAACATCCAGCTGGTGCTGAACAACGCCCGCCTGGCCTCGGCGATCGCGGCGCGCTACTGCGAACTGAACGCAGGCTGAGAACTGTTAAATCGCCGGCTTGACGGCGACGCGGATTGGGGCTGTAATCCCCTGCCCCAATCCTTGCCGCCGCCATGAACTCCATTCTCTCCGACGCGACGCTAGACGACTGGCGCGTCCGCCTGATCGGCCTGCTGCAACAACAGCCGGGCGACGACGACGGCGCCCACGATCTCAACCATTTCCATCGCGTCTGGGCCTGCGCCCGGCAGTTGCTGGACGCCCATCCCAACGCCGACGCATTGACCGTGCTGGCCGCCTGTTATCTGCACGACCTGGTCAACCTGCCGAAAAACCATCCGGAACGCCATCTGGCCTCGCGCCAGGCCGCAGCCCGCGCCCGCGCGCAGCTGGCCGCCGGCGATTTTCCGGCGGAACGGCTGGACGGCGTGGCCCACGCCATCGAGGCGCACAGTTTCAGCGCGGCCATCCCGCCGCAGAGCCTGGAAGCCCGCATCGTGCAGGACGCCGACCGCATGGACGCGCTGGGCGCCGTCGGCCTGGCGCGGCTGTTCTACACCGCCGGGCGCATGGACTCGGCGCTGGCTCATCCGCAAGATCCGCTGGGCGAGGCCCGCCAGCTGGACGACCGCCGCTGGGCACTGGACCACATCGAGGTCAAGCTCGCCAAATTGCCGGCCATGATGCAAACCGAGGCCGGCCGAAAGATGGCGGAGCAACGACTGCAGTGGCTGCGGGACTTCCGCCGGCAATTCTGCCAGGAATGGCGAACCGCCTAGCCCCGGATGACATCGAACTCGGTAAGCCTTTGATAGTCAAATCAAAACAATTCTAATTGTGAAACTATCAACACAATGACAAAACCATTGGCATGGCGCAAAATAGCCGCACCCCACCCCCGAGTTCGAGCATGATTCTGAAGCTGCAACGCAATACCCAAGGCCGCGATTGGGCGGTCGGCGACATTCACGGCTGCTTCCGCCAATTGTCGCGTTTGCTGAAAATGGCCGCCTTCAATCCCGAGTGCGACCGTCTGTTGTCGGTCGGCGACATGATAGACCGCGGCGCCGACAGCGCGGCGGTACTGGAGTGGCTGGCGCAACCGTGGTTCTACGCGGTGCGCGGCAATCACGAACAATTGGCGATCGATTCGATACTGGGCGACAAGCAAGCCGAAATCCGCCACGTCAACAACGGCGGCTCCTGGTTGCTGACCCTGCCCGCGCCTCAGCGACAAGCCTGCCTGGCCGCTTTTCAGCGCCTGCCCTACGCGATAGAAGTCAGCGACGCGGACGGCGGCAAGATCGGCGTGGTGCACGCGGATTGCCCCGGCAACAACTGGGACGCGCTGGCCGCCGGCCTCGCCAACGGCACGCTGCCGGAAAGCGGCCGCAACGTCGCGCTGTGGTCGCGGGAACGCGCGCGCCACGGCCGCGGCGGCGTTGTGCGCGGCGTGGACCTGCTGCTGGTGGGCCATACCCCGCAAACCAGCGCCACCCGCTTCGACAATGTGTTGAACCTGGACACCGGCGCCGTCTACGGCGGCAAACTGACCCTGTTCTGCCTGAACGACTTCGTCGAACTGTCGCTGCCCAGCGAAGACGACGCCCTGCTCGGTTTCCACCTGCACGATTAGCGCGACGGTGGCGCGCCGCGGCCGGGATGGCTAGAATGCGGCGCTCTGACTTTTTCCCAGGAGCCCAAGATGGCGAGCAAGAAAGCCGCGACCAAGCCCCAGGCGCAGCAACGCCAGCAACAGGACAAGCGCTGGAACGCCGCGGAGCAGGCCTGCCGCGAAATCATGAGCTTGCTGGAGGCTTTGCAGCCCAGCCTGGCCGCTCAGCAAACCTCGGAGCAGTACGCGCAGATGGCGGCCGTGTACTACAAGAAAATCCGCAACGGCCGGGTGCTGTCGCCCGGCGATTTCAATCTGGCCGCCGACGTGGCCGCCAGCGCCCGCCGCGCCTTACAGGCGCTGTCCCCCGCGCTGGACTTCGCCGGCCACCCTCAAAGCGCGGACTGCCAGCGCATGCTGACGCTGGCCGACGCCGTGCTGGCGGCGATGAGCGAACTCAAGGCCGCCGGCCGACGCCAGCCCTGAGCCGGTTCAAGACCGCGGCGCTCCCGCGCGGCAGACTTGGAACAGGTTCTCAGACGTCGTCGGTCGCCGGCTGCTCCGTCTGCTGCAAACGCCACATCTCGGCGTAGCGGCCGCCGCGCTCCAACAGCTCGCGGTGGCTGCCCTGCTCCAGCACGCGCCCGGCCTCCATCACCAGGATCTGGTCGGCGTCGACGATGGTGGACAGCCGGTGGGCGATGATCAGCGTGGTGCGGTTGGCTGAGATCTCCGCCAGTTCGCGCTGGATCGCCTTCTCGGTGCGCGAATCCAGCGCGCTGGTGGCCTCGTCGAAGATCAGAATGGGCGGATTCTTCAGAATGGTGCGCGCAATCGCCACCCGCTGTTTTTCCCCGCCGGACAGCTTGAGGCCGCGCTCTCCCACCATCGTGTCGTAACCGTCCGGCAGACTGCTGACGAAATCGTGGATGTGCGCGGACTTGGCCGCTTCCATCACTTCCTCGCGGCTGGCGCCGGGCCGGCCGTAGGCGATGTTGTAATACACCGTGTCGTTGAACAGCACCGTGTCCTGCGGCACGATGCCGATATGGGCGCGCAGGCTGTCCTGGCTCAGCTCGCGGATATCGCGGCCGTTGACCAGGATGCGGCCCTCGCCGACGTCGTAATAGCGAAACAGCAGCCGCGACAGCGTGGATTTTCCCGCGCCGCTGGCGCCGACCACCGCCAGCGTCTTGCCAGCCGGGATGTCGAAGCTGACCTCGTTCAGAATCCGCCGCTTGCTCTCGTAAGCGAAGCCCACCTGTTCAAAGCGCACCGCGGCCGCCGGCGCGGCCAGCACCGTCGCTCCCGGCGCGTCCGCCACCTCCTCGTTGGCGCCCAATAGCGCGAACATGCGCTCGATGTCGGCCAGCGAATGCTTGATCTCGCGGTAGACGAAGCCGAGGAAGTTCAAGGGCGCGTACAACTGGGTGATGAAAGTAGCCACCAGCACCACGTCGCCCACCGTCATCCGCCCGGCCACCACCTCGCGCGCGGACAAAACCATGATCAGGGTGACGCCGCTGGCGATGATCAGGCCCTGGCCGGCGTTGAGCATGGACAGCGACACCTGGTTCTTGATCGCCGACGCTTCCCAGGCCGCCAGATTCTTGTCGTAGCGCGCCGCCTCGTAGCCTTCGTTGTTGAAATATTTGACCGTCTCGTAATTGAGCAGCGCGTCTATCGCCTTGGCGTTGGCCTTGGAGTCCAGATCGTTCATGCTGCGGCGGTAGACAGTGCGCCACTCGGTCACCACCAGGGTGAAGGCGATGTAGACGGCGATGGTGCCGAAGGTCACCAGCGCGAACGGCCAGGCGTAGCGGTGCAGCAGAATGGCGGTGACCATGCCGATTTCCAGCAAGGTGGGCAGGATGTTGAACACGGTGAAGTTCAGCAAAAAGCCTATGCCCTTGGTGCCGCGCTCGATGTCGCGGCTCATGCCCCCGGTCTGACGCTCCAGGTGAAAGCGCAGCGACAGCCGCAGCAGGTGCTGGAACACGCCGCCGGCCACGCTGCGCACCGCGCCCTGTATCACCCGCGCGAACACCGCGTCGCGCAGCTCGCCCAGCACGCTGGACAGCAGGCGGGCGCAGCCGTAGCCGGCCAGCGCCAGCACCGGCAAGGCCAACAGGGTGGCCGGCACCGAGAGTTGATCGACGATGTCTTTCAGGTACAAGGGCGTGCTGACCGCGGCCACCTTGGCCAAAATCATACAGGACAGCGCCAGCAGCACCCGCCACTTGAACACCCATAAATAGGGCACAAGCGTCTTGAGGGTGGCGATATCGTTGCGGTGGTCCGGAGCCGGGCCGGAATGGGTAAAACGCATATTTGGGATTGCCTGTTGCGTCAAGCTGTTCCAAAGTGAGAGTTGAGTTGTCTTGCGAACATCATCAACGCTCGCCAGGGGGCGCGGACATGTGGATATTATTGCTGGAAGCGGCGATTGCCGGCGGATTGGCCACCTTCATCGTGTGGTGGACCTGGCCCAGGGAAAAATAGCGCCGCCGGCTTTGCGAAGTCTCAGAGCCTGTTCAAAGTCCAGCGAGCGGGGGCGAGACAAGGCGTTGCGGCCGAAAATGCGCAATGGCCAAGCGGCGCATGGGCATTCCTAAGCCGGTTTCAACGCCGTTTCGCCAGAGCTCGGCGGACTTTGAACGGGTTCTCAATGCAGCACGCGCGGCGCCACCAGATTCATCTCGGGGATTTCCGCCTCGAAACGCTTGCCGTCGTCGGCCAGAAACTGATAGCTGCCCTTCATTGAGCCGTAAGGCGTTTTCAGATGGGTGGCGCTGGAATAGTCGAAAGACTGGCCCGGCTCGATGCGCGGCTGCTCGCCCACCACCCCCATGCCGCGCACTTCCTGAACCTGCTCGTTGGCGTCGGCGATGATCCAGTGGCGGCTGACCAGCTGCGCCGGCTCGCTGCCGGTATTGGTGATGCGGATGCGATAGCCGAACACATAAATATCGTTGGCCATATTGGATTGTTCTTCGATGTAATGCGGTTCGGCTTCCACTTCGACACGGTAGGTTTTTTCCGCCATGTTCAGCGCTCCTTTTGTTGTTTGTGCTTCATTTTATCCCGCCGGAACGCTTTTGGCGCGGTAGAATGTGGCCATCCCGTGTTCATCCTTGCCCAAAGCAACGCCCTATGCGCACTTTCCGTATCGCTCCCAGCATTCTTTCCGCCGATTTTTCCTGTCTTGGCCAAGAGGTTCGCGACGTGATCTCCGCCGGCGCCGACATCATCCATTTCGACGTGATGGACAATCACTACGTGCCCAACCTGACCATAGGGCCTATGGTGTGCGAAGCCATCCTCCCGCACTGCGAGGGCACGCCCATCGACGTGCATCTGATGGTGAAACCGGTGGACAGCCTGGCCGCCGCCTTCGCCAAGGCCGGCGCGAACATCATCACCTTCCATCCGGAAGCCTCCGAGCACGTCGACCGCACGCTGGGCCTGATCAAGGACGCCGGCTGCAAGGCCGGCCTGGTGTTCAACCCGGCTACCTCCTTGTCCTATCTGGACCATGTGATGGACAAGATAGACATGGTGCTGATCATGTCGGTGAACCCGGGCTTCGGCGGCCAGAAGTTCATCCCGCACGCGCTGGACAAGGTGCGCGAGGCGCGCCGCCGCATTGATGAATACACCGCCAGGCACGGCGGCGAAATCTGGCTGGAAGTGGACGGCGGCATCAAGACCGACAATATCCGCGCGGTGGCCGAAGCCGGCGCCGACACCTTCGTCGCCGGTTCCGCCATCTACGGCCAGGCCGATTACAAGACCGTGATCGACGAGATGCGCGCCGAGCTGGCCCAACTCCGCTGAAACCGGCCCTCACCCCAGGAGCACAGACTATGCACGCCTTCATCGTGACCGGCGCCTCCCGCGGCCTTGGCCTGGCGCTGACCGAAGCCCTGCTCGCCGACGGCTACCGCGTCGCCGGCCTGGCGCGCGGCGCCGTGGACGCGCTGGCCGCGCTGACGCGCCGTTACCCGGAACGCCTGAGCGCCATAGACGCCGACCTCTCCGACGCCGCCGCGGTGGCGCCGGCCATCGCCGCCGCGCTGGAACAGCTGAAGCCGGCCGACTGCGCCAGCCTCAACCTGATCAACAATGCCGGCGTGGTAACGCCCATCGCCCAGGCCGGCCATTACCCGGCCGAAGACCTGGTCCGCGCGCTGGCGATCAATCTGGCGGCGCCGATGCTGGCCACGGACGCGCTGCTGCGCGCCAGCGCCGGCCTCAAGGCCCGCCGCCGCATCCTGAACATTTCCTCAGGCGCCGCCGCCAAACCCTACCCGGGCTGGAGCGTGTATTGCACCACCAAGGCCGGGCTGGACCACTTCAGCCGCAGCGTGGCCGCGGAACAGGCCGGCCAGGACAACGCCGCGCACATCGTCGCGCTCTACCCCGGCGTGGTGGACACCGACATGCAGGCCAGCATCCGCGGCAGCGACGCCGAGCAGTTCCCGCAGAAAGCCCGTTTCGACGCGCTGAAGGCGGACGGCGAACTGAGCACCCCGGCCGCCGCCGCGCGCCGCATCGTCGACCATCTGCTGTCGCCGGCTTTTGGCCTGCAAACCGTGGTGGACATCCGCAACCTGGGCTGAGAACCTGTTTACGATCTGCTGCGCGTCGGCGGGATGGATAGAAATGGGCGTTGAAACCGAGCTCAAAATGCTCATGTACCACGTGTACATTCCGCTTTTTCGCTCGTTTCCGCCTTGTCTCGCCTTAGCTCGCTAGATCGTAAACACGTTCTGAGAAGCGGTGCAAAACCTGCCGCGCGTAGCGAGGCGCGACACCGCAAGCCCGCCTTAAACTAAACCAAACCGGCGGCGGCCTTGGCCGCCGCGCTGAAACGCTTATGAACCTGAAACACATCAAAGCCGTCGCCTTCGATCTGGACGGCACCCTGGTCGATTCCATCCCGGATCTGGCCGCCGCCGCCAACGCCATGCGCGAACATCTGGACCTGCCGCCGCTGCCGGCGCTGCGCATTCAAGAACACGTCGGCGACGGCATCGCCAGCCTGGTGCACCGCGCGCTGACCAATGAGCGCGACGGCCAGGCCGATCCGGCGCTGTGGGAGCGCGGCTACGTCTTCTTCATCCAGTACTACCGCGAACACCTGAGCGACAACACCACCATCTATCCGGGCGTGACCGACGGCCTGGGCCTGCTACGCGCGCTGCAGCTGCCGCTGGCGGTGATCACCAATAAATCCGAACGGCTGGCGCTGCCGCTGCTGGAACAACTGGGGCTGCGCGATTGCTTCAGCCTGGTCATCGGCGGCGACACCCTGGCGGAAAAGAAACCGTCGGCGCTGCCCTTGCTGCACGTTTGCCAGGTTTTGGGCATACAACCTGAACAGATGGCCATGGTCGGCGACTCCGCCAACGACGTGCAGGCCGCCCGCAATGCCGGCTGCGCCGCCGTGGCCGTCAGCTACGGCTATGCCGACGCCGCCACGCTGGGCGCCGATCTCACGGTGTCCAATATTGCCGAACTATACGATTTGATGAAGAATAGCTGATCAGCTGATAACTTCTTTTACGGATGACGACTTCATGATGAAGCAAGGATACCGGCTTGGATGCCGATGGCGCCGCTCAATGCCTGTTTGACAAGCTGCATTCGACCTCACCACGACCACAAGAGCGCAGGACCCGCCATGACCCATGAAGAATTCAACCGCCTGGCCGCCGCCGGCTACAACCGCATCCCGGTCAGCCTGGAGCTGTTCGCCGATCTCGACACTCCGATGTCGGTCTACCTGAAGCTGGCCAACCAGCCCTATTCCTATCTTTTGGAGTCCGTCGTCGGCGGCGAGCGCTTTGGCCGCTACTCCTTCATCGGCCTGCCGTCCACCACCCGCTTGCGGGTCAACGGCCAGCAGGTGCAGGTGGAATACGGCGACAAGGTGATCGAGCGTCACAGCGGCGATCCGCTGGCCTTCATCGAAGCCTTCCAACAGCGCTTCCGCACCCCGCCGCAACCCGGCCTGCCGCGCTTCGCCGGCGGCCTGGTCGGCTATTTCGGCTACGACACCATACGTCACATCGAAAAGCGACTGTCCGAAACCAGCAAGCCCGACACCATAGGCACGCCGGACATGCTGCTGATGGTGTCCGAGGAATTGGCCGTGGTGGACAATCTGTCCGGCAAGCTTTATCTGATCGTCTACGCCGATCCGGAAGTGCCCAACGCGCTGCTCAAAGCCGAGGCGCGGCTGGCGCAACTGCGCGCCCGCCTGCGCGAGCCGCTGGAAGCGCCCTTGTCCTTGCCGGCCCAAGGCACGCAATCGGCGTCGGAATACGGCGAACAGGCGTTCAAGGACGCGGTGTCCGCCTGCAAGCGCTACATCCACGACGGCGACATCATGCAGGTGGTGCTGTCGCAGCGCATGCAGATGCCGTTCGCGGAGTCCCCGCTCAGCCTCTACCGCGCGCTGCGCAGCCTGAACCCGTCGCCCTATATGTTCCTCTATCACTTCGACGACTTCCACGTGGTGGGCGCCTCGCCGGAAATCCTGGTGCGCCGCGAACAGGACACCGTCACCGTGCGCCCCATCGCCGGCACCCGCCCGCGCGGCCAGACCCGCGAGCAGGACGAGGCGCTGGCGGCCGAATTGCTGGCCGACCCCAAGGAAATCGCCGAACACGTGATGCTGATGGACCTGGGCCGCAACGACGTGGGCCGCGTCGCCGTCACCGGCAGCGTGCGCGTCACCGACAATATGGCGATCGAGCGCTATTCCCATGTGATGCACATCGTGTCCAGCGTGGAAGGCAAGGTCGGCCCCGAGGTGTCGAACATCGACGTGCTCAAGGCCACTTTTCCGGCCGGCACCCTGTCCGGCGCGCCCAAGGTACGGGCGATGGAGATCATCGACCAGTTCGAACCCAGCAAGCGCGGCATCTACGGCGGCGCGGTCGGCTATCTGGGCTTCAACGGCGATATGGACCTGTGCATCGCCATCCGCACCGCGGTGTTGAAGAACCGCATGCTCTATGTGCAGGCCGGCGCCGGCATCGTCGCCGACTCCTCGCCGGACATGGAATGGCAGGAAACCCAGAACAAGGCGCGCGCCGTTCTGCGCGCCGCGGCGCTGGCCCAGCAAGGACTGGACGCCTGATCCGAACAAACGGCCCGCCTAGGCGGGCCGTTCTCTATGGTGCAAAGCACCGCGTCGCCAAGTCGACTTCAGGAGAAAAACGCTGAGCCAACCCATCACCTTGCGCCCGGCCGTCCGCGGCGACCTCGCCTTCCTACTGGCACTGCGCCGCGCCAGCATGGGTCCCCATCTGCAAACGGCGGGCCGCCCCTGGGATGAAGATGCACTCCTGAGCCGAGTCCACGATGGTTTCGAACACGCCTCCATCATCCTCGAAGGCGAACGGGACATCGGTCTGCTCAAAGTCGCGCGCCGGCTCCCCGCTTGGCGGTTGATCCAGTTGCAACTGCTGCCGGACTGCCATGGCCGCGGCCTGGGCGGCAAGCTGATCCGCAGTCTGCAACGCGAGGCCGAACACGCAGGAGCCGCCTTGGAGCTCAGCGTGCTGGAGCGTAATCCGGCGCGACGGCTCTACCTGCGCCTAGGCTTTGTCGATATCCAATACGCCGACGGCGAATTCCTGATGCGCTGGACCGCCTGACAGACCTCAGGCCGCCGGCCACAGCACCGGAAACCAATCCTCGCGCAGGCGCTGGCCCGGCCTCATGCCGTGCTCCGGATACGGCGGCGAGGTGCGTCCCGGACGCTCGGCGTAACGCGCGTCGTCGCCCAGCCAGCGCAAGGACAGCGCCCGCCGCCGTCCGCCGCCGGGATTGCCGCGCGCGCCGTGCACGGTGCGGAAATCGAACAGCACCGCGTCGCCCGGCTCCAAGGCCCACTCCAGCACCCGCATGCCCGGCTCGCTGTCCGGATCCGGCGCGTCGCGGTAGCGGCGCGCATCGCCCTCGTAGAAGCCGGAATCGTCTTTCCAGCGCACCGGCCGCACCCATTCCTCCCAGCGATGCGAACCGGCGACCAGCCGCAAAGTGGCTTCGCGCACCGGGTCCACCGGAATCCAGAAACTGGCGGTCTGTTCGCCGTCGACGAAGTAATACGGGATGTCCTGATGCCAGGGCGTGGGCTTGTGGGTGCCGGGCTCCTTGACCAGCACATGCTCGTGGAAGAATTGCGCGCGGGTCGAGCGCATCAGGGTAGCCGCGGCCGCCGCGGCCGGCGACTCCGTCACCACCGCCTCGAATTCGGGAATACGCCGCCAGTTGCAATAATCCTCGAAGAAGGAGCCCGGCTCGCCGGCGGCGACCACATTGCCGGCGTAGGGGCCGGGCGCATGCAGATTACGCTCGATGCCGGCGGCGATGACATCCACCCAATCGCGGAACAGGCCGCGCAGGCAGACGGCGCCGTCGCGCTGAAAGGCGGCGATGTCGGCAATGGACATTTCGGGACAGGCTGACATGGGCATCTCCTCCTCTTGTATGGATACACGCCGCCACTGCGGGCGACTGCCCTCACTATCAGCGCAAGTCCATGCCAAAATAAAATAATATGTTTTGATCATTCTCCTCGGAAAAAGCGATGAAGCTGACCTTGCGTCAATTGCGCTACGCGCTGGCCGTGGCCCGTCACGGCGGCATCAGCGCCGCGGCCGAACGGCTGAACGTCTCCCAGCCGGCGGTATCCGCCGCCGTCGGAGAGCTGGAAGGCATCCTGGGACAGGCCTTGTTCGTGCGCACCCGCGGCTCCGGCATGGCGACGACGCCGTTTGGCCGGCAAGCGCTGGCGCAGGCGCGGCGGACCGTGGAAGCCGCGATGGCGCTGGAGGGGCTGGCCGACGGCGCGGACGCCTTGGCCGGGGAATTGGCCTTGGGTTGCTTCGAGGATCTGGCGCCCTACTGTCTACCGCCCTTGCTGCGCGCGCTGCGCGAGCGGCATCCATCCTTGCGCGTGGAGCCGCGGGAGTGCGGCTTCGACCTGATCGGCCCGCAATTGCTGCAAGGCGGGCTGGACGTCGCCATCAGCTACGATCTGGCGCTGCCGCCCGCGCTGGCGCTGACCGAACTGCGTACGCTGGCGCCCCACGCGCTGCTGGCGGCCGATCATCCGCTGGCGCGAAACGAACAGGTGGGCTTGAGGGAGTTATGCGAATGGCCGCTCTTGCTGACCGAGCAGGCGCACAGCGGCCCGCATTTTCTGGACTTGCTGCGCATGCACGGCCTGCGGCCGGCCCGGCTGGAATCGGTCCGCAGCCTTGAGCTGCAACGCGGCATGGTGGCTCACGGCCTGGGCGTGGCCATCGCCTACACCCGGCCCCGCGGCGACCACAGCTATGACGGCCGGCCGCTGGCGCTGCGCCCCATCGCCGATCCGCTGCCGGCGCAACGCATCGTGCTGGCCTGCCTGCGGGAGCGCGCGGAGACGCCGGCCGTCGCCGCCTTGCGCGAACGGGCGCTGGCCTGGTTCGCGGCCAGACCGGAGTTTGGCGTCGTCGCGCCAGACGAAGGCGGCTGAGATTTGCGCCGCCTCATCACGACGCGAACCGCGGTTCAGCCGGCCTGGGCTTGCAGATACTGGCCTATCTTGGCCGCGCTGACTTTCTGCATGCCGCACAGCTGGCCGTGCTCACACAGATGCGCGCCATAGCGGCTGCTCAGTTCGCCCTGCAAATGCGATAGCAAATGCGCGGCCATTTCCGCGTCGGCCAGCGCGCGGTGGGCGCGGCCGGTGTCCGGCAGGCTCAGCCAGCGCGCCAAAGTGCCCAGCTTGTGGTCCGGCGCCTGCGGCAGCACCCGGCGCGACAGCAGCAGGGTGCATGCGAAGTCCTGGCTGCGCGACAGGCCCAGCTGGGCCAGCTCGTAATCCCAGAACTTGCGGTCGAAGCTGGCGTTGTGAGCGGCCAGCGGCGTGTCGCCGACGAAGCGCACCGCTTCGGCCATCGCCACCGCCGGCGGCGGCGCGTCGCGCAGCATCGCGTTGCTGATGCCGGTCAGCCGCTCAATCATCGGCGGAATCCACACCCCGGCGTTGATCAGGCTTTGGTAACGGCCGACGATGCGGCCGTCCTCCAGCAGCGCCACGCCGATTTCGGTGGCGCGACAGTCGCGTCCCGGGGACGCGCCGTTGGTTTCGAAATCGATGACGGCGATGCGTCGACTCATTTCAGCGCCGCCCGCGCCGCCTCTTCCGGGCTCAGGCCGTCGTAGTACTGGTCGGTGTACCACTCCGCCTGTTCCTCGATATGCTCCTGCGCCTCCGCCACCGTGGCGCCGGCCGCCACCAGATGGGTTTCCACCTCGGCGCACCATTCCAGCAACGCGCGGGTTTCCTCGTCCAACTCGTCTTGTTTTTGTTTCTTGGCCATGGCCGAATCCTCACATTGCTTTCGCGTGTCGAAAAACCGTGCATTCTACCCGCGCCGGCCGTGACGGCCAAACCGGATCAGACCCGCATATGGCGGATGGACTCGCTCAGTTCGCCAAAATGGCCGCGCAGCTGCAGCAATTCGTCCTGCACCTGCTCCACCGAACGGCTGGTGGTCCCGGCATGCTGGGTCACCGCGTCGACGTTGACCAGGATTTGCGCGCCGGCCTCTTTTTGATTGTCCAGCAGCCGGGAAATGTTGCGGATGCGCTCCTCCGCCACCCCGGCCTGGCGGCCGATCTGGTCCACCATGCCACCCAGCTGCTTCACCAGCTCCACGCCCTGCTCCACCTGGCCTACGCCGTTTTCCATGCCGCTGACCACTTGCTCCGAGGTGGCTTGCAGCTGGGAAATGACGTTGACGATGTCCGCCGTCGCCTGCGAAGTGCGCTCCGCCAGCGCGCGCACCTCGTCGGCCACCACGGCGAAACCGCGGCCGGATTCGCCGGCGCGCGCGGCTTCGATGGCGGCGTTCAAGGCCAGGAGATTGGTTTGCTCGGCAATGCCGCGGATCGAATCCACCATGCCGCCTATCTTGCGGATGTCGCCCTCCAGCAATTGCACGCTGTTGGCGCTGTGATGAATGGTCTGGGCCAGGTTGCCGATATTGCCCACGGTCTGCTGCACCGCCTTGCTGCCCTCGCTCGAGCATTGACCCACTTCGCCGGCGATCCGCAAAGTGCTGTCGGCGTGCTCGGCCACGCTGGCCAGGTGGTCGGCCAATTGCTGGATGGCGCCGGCCATGGACTGCGCCGAATCGGTTTGCAGCCGGCTAGCCTGCTCCACGCTCTGGGTGAGCTGGGAAATCTCGTCGACGGAGTCTCCCAGCGCGCCGGAAGTCTGGCCCACCTTGCCGACAATGCCTTGCAAGGTGTCCATCAAGGTGTTGAATTCGCCGATGGCGGCGCCCAGCTCGTCGCGCCGCCCCGCCTGCGCGCGGATGGACAGATCGCCGCTGCGCTCTATGCGTTGCGCCGCGTCCTTGAAACGCTCGATCGGCGGCAGCACCGAACGCGCCACCCACCAGCACAGCAAGGCCATCAGCAAGGCCGCGGCCAGCGCCGCGACGATGATGAGCACGGCGGCCACGCCCACCTGCGCCACCGTGCTGTCGTTCTGCCGCCGCGAACCGTTGTCGATGGCGTCGGCCAGTTTTTCCATCTTGTCTTCCAGCAGCGCGAAGTCCTGCTGGAAATCCTTCAGCTTGGCCGTCGCCTGTTCCGGCTGGTCGAAGCCGACCGCGACGATGGCGGCGGCGGCCGCGGTGTAGCGCTCCACCACCGGCAGGATCTGCTGCAGCAAGGCGCGGGCGTCGGGATCGTTGATCTTGTCCTGGTTTTCCTTCATCGCGCCGAGAAAACGCTTGCGGTGCTCGTCCACGTCCTTGCGGATTTCCGTCAGCGCGGCGCGATCGCCGTTCTTCTGCGCCAGCATCAGCGCCAGAACGTCGCCGTGCACCGCGTCGTGCATCATGTCGGCGTCCATCTGCCGGCGCACCGCGCCCTGGCTGTCCAACAACTCATTGATGCTGCGCGCCAGATGCGCCGTGCTTTGGTAGCCGACCGCGCCGATCAGCAGGCAGGACACCACTATGCCGAAAGCCAGCAGCTGCAGCTGCGCCCTAATCGTCAAGCCTTTCATCGCGGCCCCTTTGCCTCAATATTAATGCCCACAGCATTAACACTAATACATTCCCGCGATTCCGCCGAAGCAATTGGGCCGGCTATAGATCCACTTTGCCGCGCAGGGACTTGACCTCGCCGCGCCGCGTCTTGCCGGCCAGCCGCCGCTGCTTGGAGCCGTAAGTGGGTTTGGTGGCGCGGCGCGCCTTGGGGATGTGGCTGGCGGCGTCGACCCAGGCCTGCAGGCGCTGCAGCGCGTCGGCGCGGTTCAATTCCTGAGTGCGGTGCTGCTGCGCCTTGATCACCAGCACCCCGTCCTTGTTCAAGCGTTGGTCCGGCTGGGCCAGCAGCCGCTCGCGCAGCCATTCCGGCAAGGAGGAGGCGCGCACGTCGAAGCGCAGGTGCACCGCCGACGACACTTTGTTGACGTTTTGCCCGCCCGCGCCTTGCGCGCGCATCGCGCTGAATTCCACTTCGCGCTCGCTGATCGGATACCGCGGCTTGTCCATGATGCAGACCAACAATCAAAAGAGATAATTGTAGCGCACCCGCCGCATCCCATGGCATGGGGCGGCGTTTTATTTCAGAGTGAAATTGTATGAATATCAATAGACTGCTATTGTCGTGCGCTTGCCTGGCCGATACCCTGCCAGACGCTCCTTGCCCATAGAACACGATGTCATTTTTCCTCGACCCACGGACAACGCTGGCTTGCACCGCCGGCTACAGCCTGGTCATCTCCCTGGTCACCTTCCTGTTCTGGCGACGCAGCCAGCGCCAGCCCGCCGTATTGGCGCTCGCCATCGGCGGCCTGCTGGACGCGGCGGCCGGCCTGCTCTACCTGGCCCCGCTGGATCTGGACCCCGCCTTGATCTCCATCGGCGCCAAGCTGTTGATCCAGCTGGCCGCCTTGCAGGTGCTGATCAGCATCGAGCGTTTTTACAATCATTCCAGCCAATACAGCCTGCCCTTGGGACTGGCCTTGATCTTCATTCCGCTGCTGCTGTTCGCCCACGACGGACTGGCGCATTCGGCGCTGGCCCGCCACGCCATCTTCTCGCTGGGCGGCTGCCTGCTGTGGGGGCTGATTGCCTGGCGGCTGTGGCAGGCGGAACAAGACAGCCCGCGCGCCGGCAAATCCCTGGCCTCGGCGCTGGCGGTGCTGACCCTGCTGCTGGAGCTGACGCAGTTGGCGCTGGCCCTGTCTTCCGGACAGCCGGAAATGGAAGTGGCCAGCCAAAGACAGAATCTCTTGCTGCTGATGACGCAGTGGTCCGGCTACGGCGTGGTGGTGTGCCAGCTCTACCTGGTGTACGAACGGGCGATGGATCAGTTGTTGCAGCAATCGCGCAGCGACAGCCTGACCCGCTTGCTGAACCGGCGCAGCTTCGACGAGGAGGCGGTGACGGCCTTCCGCCTGGCTCAGCGCGAGCGGCGCGCCTTGTCGCTGATCGTGCTGGATCTGGACCATTTCAAAAGCATCAACGACCGCCACGGCCACCTGGCCGGCGACCAGGCGCTGACCGCGCTGGCGGACTGTCTGCGCCGGCAGGCGCGGCAGACCGATCTGATCGGCCGCCACGGCGGCGAGGAGTTTTGCATTCTGCTGCCGGACACCGGCCGCGAACAGGCGGCGCAGGTGGCGGAGCGCTTGCGCGCCGCCATCGCCCGCATCGAACTGCCGCTGCCGGACGCCGGCGCGCGGCTGCGTTTCACCGCCAGCCTGGGCGTGGCCTGTCTGAACAGCAGCCACGCCTCGCTGGAAAGCCTGTTCTGCGAGGCCGACGCCATGCTCTACCAGGCCAAGCATCACGGCCGCGACAAGGTGATGCTGTCGGCGCTGCCCGCCGCCGGTTGACTCAAGAGCGAGCGGACTGCGCCAGGCCCTCGCACACCGGCTTTTGCGGATCGCCGGCCGGCAACTTGGCGCACACCTCCTCCAGCTGCCCGGCCAGCCGCGCCAGCGCCGCCGCCTGCTGTTGCTGCCGGCCCCAGGCTTTAAGCCGGTTCACCGCTTTTTCCAGCGAGCGCCGATTGCGCTCGTAGAAGGCGCTGGGCGTGCCGCCCGCTTCCTTGAAAATGGCGCTGGCGGTGCTCTCTATCCGTTTCTCGTCTCCCGGCGCCAGCTCAATCGCCCCGCTCAGATAGCTGACGCCCCATTGCAGCCGCGTGGCCGGGCCGTTGGCCGCTTCGTAAGCCTGCCGGTACCAGTCCAGCGCCGCGGCCTTGTCGCCGCGCTGCTTGGCGTTGGAGGCCAGGATCAGCATGTGGTAGTACGGCGCGTGGGAGCGGCTCAGTTCCGCCTTCAGCAGCGCGTCGGATTCGTCCAGCCAGCCGGCTTGCGTCAGCAGGTCGGCGCCGGCGGTGATCACCGCCTGGCGTTCATAAGGATTGGCGGTGGCCTTGTCCACGGCCGCCACCCGCTGTTTGACTTCCTCACGCAAGGATCGCGGCAGCTCGCCCTTGGGCTGGTTCAGGCGCGCCAGCGCCAGCCGCGACGACAAGGCGCCCAGGCGGTCCGCGGTGGACAAGCCCGCGTCCGCGGCCAGTTTTTCCAGCGCGACGTTCCACTGCGCCGCCAAGACCTGACGCTCCGCCCCGTCCGCGCTCAGCGCCTTGACGATGTCGGCGGCGCTATTGATCAGGATGTCGGCGTTGGCGCGCGGCTGCGCCAAGGCGGCGCGCGCGACGGCCAGCCCCGCTGCGCGGTCCGGCGCCGGAGCATCCTCGCCGGCAGCCGCGGCCAGCGCTTTCAGCTTCAGCCGCAGCGCGGTGGCCGCCGGCTGCGCCGGCGCCTTGTCCGCCAAACCCGCCAGCGTCGCCGCCACCTGTTTCTCCGGCACGATCTGCGCCTGATCGGTGTCCCAGGAATAATCCGCCAGCAATTGCCAATCGCCGTCCGCCAGCTTGTCGCCGGCCAAGGCCGCCTGCAGCAGCGCTTTCACCGGCCGCGCCGCCGCCAGCCCCAGCTCCAGCGTGCGCAGATAGCGCTCCGGGTCCACCTCGCCCGGCAGGCGGGTGATCTCGGCGCCGTCCGGCTGGAACAGAATCATGGTCGGGTAGCCGCGCACTTTGAATTCGCTGCCCAGTTTTTGCGCGTCCGGGCTGTCCCCGTCCAGGTAGACCGGCACGAACTGACGGGTGCGGGCGATGAAGTCCTGGCGGTTGAAAATGGTGGCCTTGACCTGGTTGCACGGCGGGCACCATACCGCGCCCCAGTACAGGAACAGCGGCTTGTTTTCCGATTTGGCCTTGGCGAAGGCCGCCGGCACATCGCCCTGCAGCCAGGCGATGCCGGGCGGCAAGGCGTGGCCGTCAACCGGCGCGGAGGCCGCCTGCGCCGGCAAGGCCAGGCTGGCGGCGACAAAGGCCAGCGAGATCAAGGTAAGCTTCATCGCAGAATTCTCTTAGAGTTGGTTTGTCGAACCATGCTAACGAAATTATTCGAACATAATAAAGTGCAATCCCTTCTGTGCTTAGCGATAAAAAATCCATTGTCGCGCGCGCGCCGCGCAACACCGCCACTCCCGCCGCAAGGACACCGCGCATGACCGCCCTACCCGCCTACTGGCTTGGCCCCTTATTGCTGGAAGACGGCTTCGAACGCGACGCCGCCGGCCAGATCGTCGCCACCGCCACCCGCTGCGCCCATTTGCTGATCGCCGACGGCCGCATCGCCGAACTGCGCTTCGACGCGGCCCCGGAAGACGGGCGGCCGCGCCGGGACGCGCGCGGCTGGCTGGCGCTGCCGGCCTTCGCCGACATGCACATCCACCTGGACAAAGGCCATTACGGCGGGCCTTGGCGCGCCGCCACGCCCTTCGTCAGCGTGGCGGAGCGCATCCGCGAGGAACAAGGTTTCCTGCTGGATTTCCTGCCGGACACCCGGCGCCGCGCCGAAGCGCTGCTGGACCTGATCGCCGCCGACGGCGTCGCCTTCGCCCGCGTGCATTGCAATGTGGACCCGGTGGCCGGTCTCGCCACCATGGAGCAAGTGCGTCTGGCGCTGGACAGCCGCAAGCATTGGCTGGATTACGAGCTGGTCGCCTTCCCGCAGCACGGCCTGCTGTCCGGCGGCACCCTCAAGCTGATGGACCAGGCGCTGGCCTCCGGTTTCGATGTGGTGGGCGGGCTGGACCCGGCCAGCGTGGACGGCGACATCGAACGCTCGCTCCACGCCACGCTGGAGCTGGCGGTCAAGCACGGCGCGCCGGTGGACCTGCATCTGCACGAGCGCGGCGAGCTGGGCGCCTACACGCTGGAACGGCTGGCGCGGCTGAGCGAATCGGCCGGCCTGGCCGGCCGGGTCAGCGTCAGCCACGCTTACTGTCTGGGGGAACTGGAACCGGCCCGGCTGGACCAGGTGTGCGCGGCGCTGGCCGCCAGCGGCATCGCCATCGTATCGGCGGCGCCCATCGACGTGCCGATGCCGCCGCCGCGCGTCCTGGCCGCGCACGGCATTCCGCTGAGCCTGGGCAACGACAATATCAACGACCACTGGACGCCCTACAACAGCGGCAGCATCGTCGAGCGCGCCAGCCGTCTGGGCGAGCGCCACGGCTGGAACGATGAATACTCGCTGAGCCGCGCCTTGCGCCACATCAGCCGCGGCCTGACGCCGCTGGACGACGCCGGCCGCCGCGTGTGGCCGCAAGTCGGCGACGCCGCCGATCTGACCCTGGTGGACGCCTGTTGCTCCGCCGAGCTGATCGCCCGCCGCAAGCCGGTGCGCGGTGTGCTGCGCGGCGGCCGGCCGGGCTGGTGGGCCGAGGGCTAGGCCCAACCAAGCTTCACCGCCTGAAAAACTCTTACAGCAACTCCAGCGCCATCGCCGTCGCCTCGCCGCCGCCTATGCACAGGCTGGCCACGCCGCGCTTGCCGCCGCGCTGACGCAGCGCCGACAGCAAGGTGATGATGATGCGCGCGCCGGAGGCGCCGATGGGGTGGCCCAGCGCGCAGGCGCCGCCGTGGACGTTGACCTTGTCGTGCGGCAGGCCCAAGTCCTGCATCGCCGCCATGGTCACCACGGCGAAGGCTTCGTTGATCTCGTAGAGATCGACATCGCCGGCACTCCAGCCCGCCCGGGCCAGCAGCTTGCGGATCGCCTCCACCGGCGCAGTGGTGAACCAGCCCGGCTCCTGGGCGTGGGTGGCGTGGCCGACGATGCGGGCCAGCGGGCGCAGGCCGCGGCGCGCCGCCTCCTCCGCCGTCATCAACACCAGCGCGGCGGCGCCGTCGGAAATGGAGCTGGCGTTGGCCGGCGTCACCGTGCCATCCTTCTTGAACGCCGGTTTCAGCGTCGGAATCTTGTCGACATTAGCCTTCAAGGGCTGCTCGTCGGTGTCCACCACCTGCTCGCCGCCGCGGCCGCTGACCGTCACCGGCGCGATCTCATCGCGGAACAGTCCATCGCGGATGGCTGCCTGGGCGCGGTTCAGCGAGGCGATGGCGAAGGCGTCCTGGGCCTCGCGGCTGAAGCCGTACTTCTCCGCGCACCATTCGGCGAACACTCCCATCAGCTTGCCCTTATCGTAAGCGTCCTCCAGGCCGTCCAGGAACATATGGTCCTTGATTTCGCCATGGCCCAGGCGCAGGCCGGCCCGCGCCTTGGTCATCAGATAAGGCGCGTTGCTCATGCTCTCCATACCGCCGGCCACCATCACCCGCGCGCTGCCGGCGCGCAAGAGATCATGGGCCAGCATCGCCGCCTTCATGCCGGAGCCGCACATCTTGTTGACCGTGGTGCAGTTCACCGCCAGCGGCAGGCCCGCGCCCAGCGCCGCCTGACGCGCCGGCGCCTGGCCCTGGCCGGCCGGCAGCACGCAGCCGATGATGGCTTCGTCGATGTCCGCCGCCGGCACGCCGGCGCGCTCCACCGCGGCCTGGATCGCCGCCGCGCCCAGCTCCGCCGCCGTCTTGGCCGCCAAAGCGCCCTGGAAGCCGCCCATGGCGGTGCGCGCCATGCCCACGATCACGATGTCTTGCTGTTGCATTGCTCACTCCTCAAGTCGATTGCCGGGCATCCGCGCCGCGCTTGTCCAGCGTTTTCTCGCACTGATGCCGCAATTGGGAAATTTCGCTCAATACCACCTTGATGTCTTCCATCTGCTCCAGCAGCTGCTGTTCCTTGCGTTGCAGGATGCGGATGAATTCGTGCAGCTGCGGCGCGTCGTCGCTGGCCGCGTCGTAGAGCGCGAACAGCTCGCGGATTTCCTGCAGGGACAGGCCGATGCGCTTGCCGCGCAGAATCAGCATCAGCCGCACCCGGTCGCGCCGGCTGTAGATGCGGCGCTGCCCCGCCCGCAGCGGCTCCAGCAATTGCTGGTCTTCGTAAAAGCGGATGGTGCGCGTGGTCACGTCGAACTCCTGCGCCAATTCGGTAATGCTGTAGGTCTGCTCCGCCATCTTCCTCTCCCGCCTCCCCGGCGCCGCCGGACCATTCGCGCAACATTCGCCGTTGCGCTTGTCATTGTTGATTGACGTTAACGTAAACGTCAAGCTATCTTGAATACAGCATAGAGCAAATAGTCGAGGAAACAACATGCAAGCCAAAATCGCAGTGGTGGGCGCCGGCACCATGGGCAACGGCATCGCCCAGGTCTTCGCCAGCCACGGTTACGAAGTGCGCCTGGCCGACGTCAGCCAGGCCGCGCTGGACAAGGGCCTGGCCGCCGTCGCCTCCAGCCTGGCGCGCCTGGTGAAGAAGGATCAGTTGGCCGAGGCCGACGTCCCCGCCATTCTCGCCCGCATCCAGACCACCACCCGCCTGGCCGATCTGGCCGACCGCGACCTGGTGGTGGAAGCCGCCACCGAGAACGCCGCCGTCAAGGAAAGCATCTTCCGCGAACTGGCCGCCGTGGTGCGCCCGGACGCGGTGCTGGCGTCCAACACCTCGTCGATTTCGCTGACCCGCATCGCCAGCTGGGTCAGCCAGCCGGAGCGCGTGGTGGGCATGCACTTCATGAACCCGGTGCCGGTGATGCAGCTGGTGGAAATCATCCGCGCGCTGCAAACCGGCGACGCCGCCTACCGGCTGGTCTACGAATTGAGCCAGGCGCTGGGCAAGACCCCGGTCACGGTCAAGGACGCCGCCGGCTTCGTTTCCAACCGGGTGCTGATGCCGATGATCAACGAGGCCGCTTTCACGCTGCACGAAAACCTGGCCAGCGCCGAGGACATCGACACCGTGATGAAGCTGGGCATGAACCATCCCATCGGCCCGCTGGCCTTGGCGGACCTGATCGGCCTGGACACCTGCCTGTCCATCATGGACATCCTCTACACCGAATTCCGCGACAGCAAATACCGCGCCTGCCCGCTGCTGGCCCAACTGGTGCAGGCCGGCCACCTGGGCCGCAAGAGCGGCAAGGGCTTTTACAGCTACGCCTGAGCCGGCGCCGCCGGCAACGGGCTTTATTCAAGATCAGACGGAGGCAGCACCATGACCCAGGCAGTCCCCACCATCAAATTGCTGATCGGCGGCGAATTCGTCGAATCCCGCAGCGCCGAATGGCGTGACATCGTCAACCCGGCCACTCAGGAAGTGCTGGCGCGGGTGCCGATGGCCACCCAGGACGAAGTCGACGCCGCCGTCAGCGCCGCCAAGACCGCCTTCGCCGGCTGGAAGAAAACCGCCATCGGCGCGCGCGCGCGCATCTTCCTGAAATACCAGCAGCTGATCCGCGAGCACATGAAGGAACTGGCGGCGCTGCTGACCGCCGAGCAAGGCAAGACCCTGGCCGACGCCGAGGGCGACATCTTCCGCGGTCTGGAAGTGGTGGAGCACGCGTCCGCCATCGGCAATCTGCAATTGGGCGAATACGCGGAGAACGTCGCCGGCGGCGTCGACACCTATACCGTGCTGCAGCCGCTGGGCGTCTGCGCCGGCATCACCCCGTTCAACTTCCCGGCGATGATTCCGCTGTGGATGTTCCCGATGGCCATCGCCACCGGCAACACCTTTGTGCTCAAACCGTCGGAACAAGACCCGATGGTGACCATGCGCCTGGTGGAACTGGCGCTGGAAGCCGGCATCCCGCCCGGCGTGCTCAATGTGGTGCACGGCGGCGAACAGGTGGTCAACGCGCTGTGCGACCACCGCGACATCAAGGCGGTGTCCTTCGTCGGCTCCACCAAGGTGGGCACCCATGTGCACCAGCGCGCCAGCCTCAACGGCAAGCGCACCCAGTGCATGATGGGCGCCAAGAACCACGCCATCGTGCTGCCGGACGCCAATAAGGAACAGGCGCTGAACCAGTTGACCGGAGCCGCTTTCGGCGCCGCCGGCCAGCGCTGCATGGCGCTGTCGGTGGCGGTGCTGGTGGGCGAGGCCCAGCAGTGGATTCCGGAGCTGGTGGCCAAGGCGCGCGGCCTGAGCGTGGGCGCCGGCAAGGACAACCCGGACCTGGGCCCGCTGATCTCCTGCGCCGCCCGTGAACGCGTGGCCGGCCTGATCGGCCGCGGCGTGGAAGAAGGCGCGCGCCTGGAACTGGACGGCCGCGACATCCAGGTGGCCGGCTACGAGCGCGGCAACTTCGTCGGCCCCACCATCTTCTCCGGCGTCAAACCGGAAATGAGCGTCTACCACCAGGAAGTCTTCGGCCCGGTGCTGTGTCTGATGGCGGCGGACTCGCTGGACGACGCCATCGCCATCGTCAACGCCAACCCCAACGGCAACGGCACCGCGGTGTTCACCCAGAGCGGCGCGGCGGCGCGCAAATTCCAGGAAGAAATCGACGTCGGCCAGGTGGGCATCAACGTGCCCATCCCGGTGCCGGTGCCGCTGTTCAGCTTCACCGGCTCGCGCGGCTCCAAGCTGGGCGACCTCGGCCCTTACGGCAAGCAGGTGGTGCTGTTCTACACCCAGACCAAGACCGTCACCAGCCGCTGGTTCGACGACGCCGCCAGCGGCGGCAAGGTCAACACCACCATTTCGCTGCGCTGACCGGGAGCCCGCCATGGATTTCGCACTGACCGAAGAACAAATCGCCTTTCAGGACAGCGCCCGCGACTTCGCCGCCAGCGAGCTCGCGCCGCGCGCCGCTGAATGGGACGAAGAGGAAACCTTCCCGCTGGAGGTGATCCGCCGCAGCGGCGAGATGGGCTTTCTCGGCCTGTACACGCCGGAAGCCTACGGCGGCCTGGGCCTGTCGCGGCAGGACTCCGCCATCGTCTTTGAAGAACTGGCCGCCGGCTGCACCTCCACCGCCGCCTATCTGACCATCCACAATATGGTGGCCTGGATGATAGCCAGCTTCGGCAGCCCGGAACTGGCCGAGCGCTGGGTGCCGCGCATGGTCAGCGGCGAGCTGCTGGGCAGCTACTGCCTGACCGAGCCCGGCGCCGGCTCCGACGCCGCCTCGCTGAAAACCCGCGCCGAGCGCAAGGGCGATAGCTATGTGCTCAACGGCTCCAAGATGTTCATCTCCGGCGCCGGCAGCACCCAGGTGCTGGTGGTGATGGCGCGCACCGGCGGCCCCGGCCCCAAGGGCGTGTCCGCCTTCGTGGTGCCGGCGGACGCGCCCGGCGTGCAATACGGCAAGAAAGAGAAAAAAATGGGCTGGAACAGCCAGCCCACCCGCGCCATCACCTTCGACAATGTGGAAATCCCGGCCACCAACCGGCTGGGCGAGGAAGGCCAGGGCTTCGCCTTCGCGATGAAGGGCCTGGACGGCGGCCGCATCAATATCGCCACCTGCGCGGTGGGCACCGCCCAGGCCGCGCTGGCCGCCGCCCAGCGCTATGTGCAGGAACGCCAGCAATTCGGCCAGCCGCTGGCCGAGCTGCAAAGCGTGCAGTTCCGGCTGGCGGACATGCTGACCGAGCTGGTGGCCGCGCGGCAGATGGTGCGGCTGGCGGCGTGGAAACTGGACCAGGCCAGCCCGGACGCAGGCGCTTATTGCGCCATGGCAAAGCGGCTGGCCACCGATTTGAGTTTCAATGTGGCCAACAACGCGCTGCAACTGTTCGGCGGCTACGGCTATCTGAAGGACTTCCCGCTGGAACGCCATGTGCGCGACCTGCGCGTGCACCAGATTCTGGAAGGCACCAATGAAGTGATGCGGATGATCGTGGCGCGCAAGCTGTTGCAGGACGGCGCGCTGGAAACCCTGCGCTGAGCGAAGCCGGAAACATCCCTGATGCTGCGTTGCGCCGGCTCGCCGCGGGGTTTTCCGGCCTCTCTCATCCACACCGAATCCATAAAGGCATACGCTATGAACCACTACGCCCACCTGAACGTGGAAAAACGCGGCCACACCGCCGTGATCACCATAGACAATCCGCCCGCCAACACCTGGAACCGCGACAGCCTGAGCGCGCTGAAGCGGCTGGTGGCGGACCTGAACGCCGACCGCGACATCTACGCGCTGGTGATCACCGGCCAGGGAGAAAAGTTCTTCTCCGCCGGCGCCGACCTCAAGCTGTTCGCCGACGGCGACAAAAAGGTGGCCACCGAGATGACCATGCTGTTCGGCGAGGCCTTCGAGGCGCTGTCCGCCTTCCGCGGCGTCAGCATCGCCGCCGTCAACGGCTATGCGATGGGCGGCGGCCTGGAGTGCGCGCTGGCCTGCGACATCCGCATCGCCGAAGAACAGGCGCAAATGGCGCTGCCGGAAGCCGGCGTCGGCCTGCTGCCCTGCGCCGGCGGCACCCAGAACCTGCCCTGGCTGGTGGGCGAAGGCTGGGCCAAACGCATGATTCTGTGCGGCGAGCGCATCGACGCGCGCACCGCCGAGCGCATCGGCCTGGTGGAAGAAGTGGTGGCCAAGGGCCAGGCGCTGGACGCCGCGCTCAAGCTGGCGGAACAAGCCGCGCGCCAGTCGCCGTCCTCGGTGGCGGTGTGCAAGCAACTGGTGCAGCGCGCGCGGCTGCAGCCGCCGGCTCACAATCTGATCCACGAGCGCGAAGGCTTCATCAAGCTGTTCGACACCCAGGACCAGGGCGAAGGCACTCGCGCCTTCCTGGAAAAACGCGCGCCGCAATGGAAGAACGCCTGACCCTCACCCAAGGACGAATCCGCCATGTCCAACCTGGTACTGTTTGAAGAACTGCCGGTCCGCGGCGGCCAGCGCATCGCCATCGCCACGCTGAACGCGGAAAAATCGCTGAACGCGCTGACGCTGGACATGATACGGCTGCTGGACGCGCGCTTGAGCGCCTGGGAGAACGACGACGCCGTGGTGGCCGTGCTGCTGCGCGGCGCCGGCGACAAGGCCTTCTGCGCCGGCGGCGACGTGCGCTCGCTGCGCGCCGCGCTGCTGGAAGACGGCGAGGTCTATCCCAACCCGCACGCCGTCGCCTTCTTCAGCGAGGAATACCGGCTCGACTACCGCATCCACCGCTACCGCAAGCCGCTGATCGTATGGGGCGGCGGCATCGTCATGGGCGGCGGCCTGGGCCTGATGGCCGGCGCCAGCCACCGCGTGGCCACCCCGGCCACCCGCATCGCGATGCCGGAAATCACCATAGGCCTGTACCCGGACGTGGCCGGCAGCTGGTTCCTGCAGCGGATGCCGGCCAAGCTCGGCCTGTTCCTGGGCCTGACCGGCGCGCCGCTGAACGCCGGCGACGCCTTGCTGTGCAATCTGGCCGACCATGTGCTGCCGGCCGACGGCCAGACCCCGCTGCTGACCGCGCTGCGCGATCTGGCCTGGGAGCAGCCGGCGGAACGCCACCACGGCCTGGTCAGCGCCCTGCTCAACGAGATGGAGCGCGACGTGGCGCTGCCGGAGGCCAACGCCGGCCGCAATCTGCTGGCGGTGCATCAGCTGATGAACCGCGGCAGCCTGGAAGCGGTGGCCGCCGCGCTGCGCGACACCGCCTTTGAAGACCCGTGGCTGGCCGCCGCCGCCAAGAGCTTCGCTCACGGCTGCCCGACGTCCGCCGCCGTCTGCTGGGAAATCTTCCAGCGCGCCAAACACCTGTCCCTGGCCGAGGTCCTGCGCATGGAGCTGGCGCTGTCGGTCAACTTCTGCGCCAAGCCGGACTTCCGCGAAGGCGTGCGCGCGCTGCTGGTGGACAAGGACCGCGCGCCGCAATGGCATTGCCGCGAGCTGGGCGACATTCCGCCGGGCTGGGTGGACAGCCATTTCGATTCGCCGTGGACGGAGGCCGACCACCCGCTGGCCGCGCTCCAATAACAATCGAGGAGAGAGAAGATGCAAACCATCGCCTTCATCGGCCTGGGCAATATGGGCGGCCCCATGGCCGCCAACCTGCTGAAGCAGGGTTATAAGTTGAACGTGTTCGACCTGTCCGCCGACGCGCTGGCCAAGCTGGTCGCCGCCGGCGCGCGCGCGGCCGCCAGCGCCGCCGACGCCGTCCGCGGCGCCGACGCGGTGATTTCCATGCTGCCGGCCGGCCGCCACGTGGAAGGCTTGTACCTGGGCGAGTCCGGCCTGTTCGCGCAACTGCCGGCCGGCGCCCTGGTCATCGATTGCAGCACCATAGACGCCGCCACCGCGGGCAAGGTGGCCGCCGCGGCCGACGCCGCCGGCCTCAAGATGCTGGACGCGCCGGTGTCCGGCGGCACCGCCGGCGCCGCCGCCGGCACCTTGACCTTCATCGTCGGCGGCGCCGCCGCCGAGCTGGAACGGGCGCGGCCTCTGCTGCAAGCCATGGGCAAGAACATTTTCCACGCCGGCGCCGCCGGCGCCGGCCAGACCGCCAAGATCTGCAACAATATGCTGCTGGGCATCCTGATGGCCGGCACCGCGGAGGCGCTGGCGCTGGGCGTGAAGAACGGGCTGGACCCCAAGGTGCTGTCCGACATCATCAGCCAGAGCTCCGGCCGCAACTGGGCCACCGAGCTGTACAACCCCTGGCCCGGCGTGATGGAGAACGCGCCGGCCAGCCGCGGCTACAGCGGCGGCTTCATGACCGAACTGATGCTGAAAGACCTGGGCCTGGCCGAGGAAACCGCGCTGCACAGCCACGCGGCCAATCCGCTGGGATCGCTGGCCCGCAATCTGTACGAGGAACACGCGCAGGCCGGCTTCGGCAAACTGGACTTCTCCAGCATCCTCAAGCACTTCCACCCGCTGGATTGAGTCAGAACGTGTTTACGATCTCGCGAGCTAAGGCGAGACAAGGCGTTGCGGCTGAGAAAGCGGAGTGTACAAGCGCTACATGAGCATTTCGAAGCCGTACTCACCGTGCGACGTCCCACGACACGCAGCAGATCGTAAACAGGTTTTGAGGAAAACCTGGCCCAAGGCCGTAATGGATCAGTGCTTGGCCAGGCCGAAGAAACGCCGGATCTTGTCCACCAGCTCCGCCCGCTGCGGCGAGCCGTGGCCCTCCTGCCAATCCTGCGGCAGCTTGCGGGTGCGCTCGGCCAGGCGTTCCGCCAGAATCGACGAGATCGCCTCGGCCAACTCCTTGCGCGAACTCAGAATGGACTGGAAGGACTCCTTGTCCAGCCGCAAGCACTCCACATTGGAACGCGCGATCACGGTGCCGCTGCGCGCCTCGCCGGTCATCAAGCCCATTTCGCCGAAGAAGTTGCCGCCCTCCAGCACGTCCACCAGTTTGCGGCTGCCGTCCGGCAGGTTCACCCACACCTCCACCTCGCCGCTGAGCATGATGTAGAGCCAATGCGCGACCGCGCCCTGATGCATGATGATGTCGCCGGTGACGAAGGGCGTGAACTTGAGCTGATCGGCCAACACCACCATCTCCTCGTCGTTGAGGCTGGTCAGCAGCTCCACCTTGCGCAGCGCCTGCACCCTCTCCTCCAGGTGCTTTTTCATCCGCGCTTCCATATACTTTTCATTGTCCTTGATGGTCAGCACATTGTAGTGCGGCGAGGACATTTTCAGATTATGGCGGCGCAAGGCGGCGTCGATATGGGTGCGCACCACGGAATCGGTCAGATCGTCGGCGGCGAGATCCGTCAGCCAGTAACGCACCGCGTACTTGCTGTAGCCGTTCTCGAAACCCATCAAAATACAGTTGGGCTCCGGCGACAAGGCCACGCCGGGCAGTTGCGCCTCGCGCAAGGAGCGCTCCACCACGGTGATGATCTGATTGGGCAGCGTGTCCCAATTGATGTTGAACCACACCCAGCGCCGCCATTGCAGCGGGCCGCCCTGGTGCTTGCCCAGGATGGCGAACTGACCCTTCATCAGCTGGCTGTTGGGAATCACCACGGTTTCCCAGTTGCGGGTTTCCACCAGGGTGGCGCGCCAATTGATTTCCACCACCCGGCCGGACAGCTCGCCGGACTTGATCCAGTCCCCCACCTCCACCGAATTGTCCAGTTGCAGCGACAGACCGGCCAGGATATTGCCCAGCGTGTCCTGCATGGAAAACGCCAGCACGCCGGTGATCACCGCCGAGGTAGTGACGATGTGGCTCAGGTCCAGGCCGGCCAGGCGCAAGAGCACCAGGCCCCAGCCCACGCAGCCCAGCACCAGCAGGATGTCTTCCAGAATGCGCGGCGGATGCAGGCGCAGCAAGGGCAGGAACAAGCGCATCAACATCATCGCCCACAGCCGGATCAGCGCCAGGCCCAGCACGATGATGGCCACCTGCTTGATCCACTCCGCCACCGCCTGATCGCCCTGCGGGCCCAGATTGATCACCACCAGCGCAACGGCGGCGGCCAGCAGCGAACGCAGCGTCGACTTGCGGGCTTCCGGCCGCAGCAGATAGAGCAAGGCGGCGCAGGCGGCCGTCAGCGCCACGAACAGCGTCAGACTGTCGTGCCACGCCTGAGGGATCAGCTTTTCCAGCCAGCTAACCGTCGGGGCCGTATCCATGCCGCCTCCGCGATGAAATCTTTGATGGGAAACCGCCGATGGCGGCGCCGCTGCGGCAGGGAAGAGGGGGAAACAACAGGCCGGCCGCTTTTCATTGATAGTCCATCGCGGCGGATAAAAAAAATCCCTCCCGTGTAGGGAGGGCTGCAAGGTATCGGGGAAGTGTAATCGCCGGAGCTGGGGAGCCGCCGGAATCACAGCGCCCTGCTATACCAGTGCAGCGCGCAATTGAATGCTACACATTCCCATAGCATTTAGATATGAGTACATTTACTTAGCAAGCATGTCTCGCAGTACAGGTTCCACATCGTCCGGCGTGGTCAGCCTGCGGATGCGCTCGAACAAGGCGCCGGCCTCGGGCCAGGTGCGCTTGAGCTGCCCCAGCCATTGCTTGGTGCGCGCCACCGGGTAGCGTCCGTCCTCGGACTGGACGCGGCACTGCAGAAACAGGTCCAGCACCCAGGGCTGCATCTCGCTCCAGGGCATGGCTTCGGCGCCGTCCCCGCGCTTGATGCGCAGCGCCAGGTCCGGGCAGGCCACCAGGCCGCGGCCTATCATCACCGTGTCGCAGCCGCTTTGCTCGCGGATGGCGCGGTAATCGTCCAGCGTCCACACCTCGCCGTTGGCCACCACCGGCACCGCCACGCTCTCGCGGATGCGGGCGATCCAGTCCCAATGCGCTGGCGGCCGGTAGCCCTCCACCTTGGTGCGGCCGTGCACCGCCAGTTCCTGCGCGCCGCCGGCTTCCAGCGCCCGCGCGCATTCCAAGGCCCGGCTTTTGTCTTCATAGCCCAGCCGCATTTTGGCGGTGACCGGTATTTCGGCCGGCACCGCCGCGCGCACCGCCTGGACGATCTGGAACAACAGCTCGGGATCGTTGAGCAGGACGGCGCCGCCGCGATGGCGGTTGACAGTGGGCGCCGGACAGCCGAAATTCAGGTCTATGCCCGGCGCGCCCAGGCTGGCGGCCTTGGCGGCGTTCTCGGCCAGACAGGCCGGGTCCGAACCCAGCAACTGCACCCGCACCGTGACGCCGGCGCGGGTCTTGCCGCCGCGCGCCAGCTCCGGGGCCAGCCGCATGAAAGTGCGGGTGGGCAGGAGCGCCGAGGTGACGCGGACGAACTCGGTCACGCACAGATCAATGCCGCCCACCCGGGTCAGCACATCGCGCATCGCCTCGTCCACCAGGCCCTCCATCGGGGCAAGAACCAATTTCATTGCAAACATCGCCGGAAAAAAGGCGAATATTGTACCGCAAAGCGGGGAAAGGCATTCAATGCAAATCGCCATCCGCCAGGCCGGCGCGGAATCCGTCCGCTCCTGGCTGCCCTTGTTTCTGGCTTATCTCGATTTTTATCGTACGGCGCAGCCGGCGGAAGCCTGCGCCGCCTTCCTGGAACAGCGGCTGAGCACGGGCGAAGCGGTGGTCTTCCTGGCGGAAGACGCCGCCGGCGTCCAAGGCTTCGCCCTGCTCTATCCCGGCTTCTCCTCGCTCGCCCTGCGCCCGCACTGGCTGCTGCACGACTTGTTCGTATCGCCGGCCTGCCGCGGCGGCGGCGTCGGCCGCGTATTGCTGGAACGTTGTCAGGCCCATGTCGCCGCGCTGGGCGGCGGCCTCACGCTGCAAACCGCGCACGGCAATCTGAACGCGCAGCGGCTGTACGAACAATCCGGATTTAAACTGGATAGCGAATTCCGGGTCTATGAATGGAGCCCCGGATAAGCCGGGCGCGCCGGAGCTCGCCTTGACGCGCCGCCAAGCGCTGCGGCATCCTTCGCCCCCTTGATGACATTGCCCAATGGAGCCGACATGAAACAGCATCGCGTCATCTTCGACACGGACCCCGGCCTCGACGACGCGGTCGCCATCCTGTTCCTGCTGGGCGCGAGCGCCGACATCGAGCTGCTCGGCCTGACCACGGTGGCCGGCAACGTGGGCGTGGAACTGACCACCCGCAACGCCCGCATCGTCTGCGAATGGGCCGGCCGCGGCGACGTGCCGGTCTACGCCGGCGCCGACCGGCCGCTGGTCCAGCCCTATCAGGGCGCCGAACACGTTCACGGCGCCAGCGGCCTGGACGGCGCGCCGCTGCACGAGCCCGCCATGCCGGTGCGCGCCGAACACGCGGTGGACTTCATCGTGGACACGCTGCGCCGCGAACCGGCCGGCAGCGTCACCCTGTGCCCGGTGGGCCCGCTGAGCAATATCGCGCTGGCCTTGCGCCGCGCGCCGGACATCGCCGCGCGCATCGGCCGCATCGTGCTGATGGGCGGCGGCTATTTCGCCGGCGGCAATATGACTCCGGCGGCGGAGTTCAACATCCACACCGACCCGCACGCGGCCGACATCGTGCTGCGCTGCGGCGCGCCCATCGTGATCTTGCCGCTGGACGTCACCCACCAGGCCACGACCACGCCGGCGCGCGTGGAATGGCTGCGCGGCCTGCCCAATCGCTGCGGCCCGCTGGCGGCCGCGCTGCTGACTTCGCTGGAGCGCTACGATGTGCAAAAGCTGGGCCAGGACGGCGCGCCGGTGCACGACCCCTGCGTGATCGCCTATCTGCTGCGCCCCGAGCTGTTCCGCGGCCGCGAAGTCAACGTGGTGGTGGAACTGGCCGGCCACTACACCACCGGCGCCACCGTGGTGGACTGGCACGGCGAATCCGGCCGCGCGCCCAACGCGCTCTACCTGACCGAGGTGGACGCCGACGGCCTGTTCCAGCTGATGGCCGACGCCCTCTCCCATCTGCCGTAAACCCAAGGAGGCCCCATGAAAATCGCTCCCGGCATTTATCGCCATTACAAAGGCCCGCTCTATGAAGTGCTGGGCACCGCCACCCACTCCGAAACCGGCGAACTGCTGGTGATGTACCGCGCGCTCTACGGCGAGTTCGGCCTGTGGGCGCGCCCGGCCGGCATGTTCGAGGAAAGCGTCGCGCACGAGGGCCAGACCCTGCCGCGCTTCGCCCTGGTCAAGGCCTTCTGAGCGCCGCAATGCGCATTTTCCGCACCGATCAGTTCGCGCTGCCGCTGCCGCCCGGACACCGTTTCCCGGCGCAGAAATACGCCTTGCTGGCGCAGGCGGTGGCCGGCTTCGCCGCCGAGGCGATGGACGCCGCGCCGGCGGCCAGCCGCTACGAGCTGGCGCTGGCCCACGACGACGCCTACCTGGACAAAGTGTTCAACGGCGCGCTCAGCGCCGCCGAGCAGCGCGAGATCGGCCTGCCCTGGAGCCCGCAGCTGCTGGAACGCAGCCGCCGCTCGGTGGGCGCCACCATCGCAGCCGCCCGCTGGGCGCTGACGCGTGGCTGCGGCGTCAACCTGGCCGGCGGCACCCACCACGCCGGCCGCGCGATGGGCAGCGGTTTTTGCGTGTTCAACGATATCGCCGTGGCCGCGCGACTGATGCTGGACGAAGGCCTGGCCCGCCGCGCGCTGGTGCTGGACCTGGACGTGCATCAGGGCGACGGCACCGCCGCCATCACCCGCGGCGACGCGCGCATCTTCACCTTCTCCATGCACGGCGCCGGCAATTTCCCCTTCCGCCGCGAAGCCGGCGATCTGGACATCGAACTGCCGGACGGAACCGGCGACCAGACCTATCTCGCCGCCCTGGCCGAACACCTGCCGCGCCTGTTCGCCGCCGATCCGGACCTGGTCTTCTACCTGGCCGGCGCCGATCCCTACGCCGGCGACCGCCTGGGCAAGCTGGCGCTGAGCCGGAACGGCCTGGCCGCGCGCGACCGCATGGTGCTGGAAGCCTGTCGCCAGTCCAAGGCCGCCGTCGCCGTGGTCATGGGCGGCGGCTACGCGGTGCCCATAGAAGACACCGTGGCGATCCAGACCGAAACCGTGCGCCTGGCCTGGCAAATCTTCGGCGCCGAGGGACAGATCGCCCGCCCCGGCGCGACTCATACACACCCACCCCGTCAATGGAGTCCGACATGAAAACCGCAACCTTCGCCGGCGGCTGCTTCTGGTGCATAGAAAGCGCCTACAATCGCCTGGCCGGCGTCCACAGCGCCGTATCCGGCTATACCGGCGGCCCCGGCGCCCACCCCAGTTACAAGGAAGTCTGCGCCGGCCGCAGCGGCCACGTGGAAGCCGTGCAAATCCGCTACGATCCCGCCCAGATAGACTACGACACCCTGCTGCGCGCCTTCTTCGCCCTGCACGACCCCACCACCCTCAACCGCCAGGGCAACGACGTCGGCCCGCAATACGCGTCGGTGCTGTTCTATCACGACGAGGAACAACGCCAGGCGGCGGAGCGCATGATAGCGGAGCGGGCCGGCGATTACCCGGCCCCCATCGTCACCCGGCTGGAGGCCGCCGCGCCCTTTTATCCGGCTGAAGACTATCACCAGCAATACTTTGATCAACATGGCCACGAACCCTATTGTCAAATGGTGGTTGCGCCAAAATTGGCCAAGTTTCAGCAATATTTTTCTGTTTATTTGAAGAAATAAGCCACACCCTGCCAGGGGCGAGCCCAGCTCCCGGCTTGGTTCGCGCGCCCCGGGCATCGCCGCTATAATCCGGCTCAGTAGCGGCGATGCCCAGATTGGCTGCGCGCCGGACGAACCCAATCTCCCCATGGCAGACAAGCACAGCATCATCACTGCATTCCGCACCGCCCTCACCCGTCACCTGGACCTGTTGCGCACCGCCTCCCCGCGCGGACGCCTGGCCTGCGCCGTGTTGTGGCTGCTCACCTTCGCCCTCTTGCTGGGCCAATCGGTGGCGCTGGACCTCAACCAGCAGCATCAGGAGCACCAGCAGGTGCACGGCCTGATTCTCTCCAGCCTGCAAACCCGGCTGCAGGAAAGCGAGATGCTGCAACAAAGCGTGGTCGACATCGTCGATCAGGAAAACAGCCTGCGCGAACAACGCATCCGCCTCTTGGTGGAATCGCTGGCACGCGAACAGCCGCAGCTCTACTTCATCGGCTACCAGCCGCTGGTCAGCCACGCCTACCGCCGCGAATTCGAGCGCATGCGCAGCCAGCTGCAAGGCCAGCCCTACCGCATCCGCGACTACCAGCACCAGCAGGACAACGCCTGGGACCAGCAGCAAGCCTGGCGGTTGGCGGCCAAACGGCCGCGCTACCTGCCGCTGAGCATGGCCGAACCCGGCCTCGCCTCGGACGACTGGCGCGAAATGGGCCTGGACCTGCTGGCCGACAGCGTGCTGGCGCCCACCGTCCACCGCGCGATGGGCCAGGGCGAGGCGGTGTCCCCGGTGCTGCGCCTCAACAACGGCAAACAGGGCCTGGCCTTCTTCTCCGCCGTCTACAACACCGAAGCGCCGTCCCCGGTGCCGCTGGTGCGCAGCGAACAGACCGCCGGCATGGTGGTGCAAGTGCTGTCCCTGGACAGACTGGTCAGCCTGACCCCCAATATGGCGACGCGCTACAGCGTGGCGCTGCAACGCAAAGACAGCGCGCCCAGCGGCTACGACCCGCTGATCTACCGCCACCAACAGCAGGACCGGCCCGGCTGGCTGGCACAATGGCTGCTGCCGGCGCTGGAAATCCGCAAAAGCCTGGACACCCCCTATCTGCCTTACGAACTGACGGTGCGCCGCCAGCTCAGCTTCGACCGCACCGCGCCGCTGGAGCTCTTGCTCAGCGCCCTCTTCTCCATGGTGCCGGCCTACCTGCTGCTGATCATCCTGGCGTTGCTGGCGCAAAACCGCCAGGCGCAGGAACAGGCGCAAGACCGGCTGCACCGCGAACGCGAATACGCGATGGTGGCGCTTAGCGGCATCAGCGACGCGGTGATCAGCATCGACATCGACCTGAGCATCCGCTACCTCAACCCGGCGGCGGAAACCCTGCTCGGCCTGAAGGCGCTCGACGCCGCGCAACGCAAGCTGCACCAAGTGGTGAGGCTCAACTACGAATTTGCGCGCCAGGTGGAAGAAGACCCGGTGCACAAGGCCATCCAGCGCCGCGAAACCGTGCTGCTGGGGCAAAACTGCTACCTGATACGCAGCGACGGCGAAAAACTGCTGATCGAAGGCTCGGTGTCCCCACTGCCCGGCCGCGACGGCCGGCTGATGGGCGCGGTGCTGACCTTCCGCGACACCGCCCCCATCCGCCGCCGCATGCTGGCGGCGCTGGAAGCCAGCGAAACCCGGCTGCGCCAGCACGAAATGGAGCTGGCCCGCGTCGCCCGCATCAACACCATGGGCGAAATGGCCTCCGGCATCGCCCACGAGATCAACCAGCCGTTGTCCGCCATCATGAGTTACTGCCAGGCCGGGCTCAGCCTGCTGGAAGACGAAGAACCGGACATGGCCATGCTGCGCCGCGCGCTGGACTCCTCCGTCACCCAGGCCAGCCGCGCCGGCCAGATCATCCAGCGCCTGCGCGAGTTCGTGATCAAGAAAACCCAGCAATTCAACCCCATAGACCTGAACCAGGTGGTGGGCAATGCGCTCAACCTGCTGGAATACGAACTGAAAACCCACGATATTCATATTGAGCAGAATATTTGCCACGACCTGCCATTGGTCTACGCTGACAACATACAACTGGAACAAGTGGTGCTGAACCTGATGCGCAACGCGCTGGACGCCATGGAAACCGTCGCCCCCTGGGGGCGGCTCAGCATCGCCACCAGCCTGAACGGCCGCTGGATCCGGCTGAGCATAGGCGACAACGGCGCCGGCATCGCGCCGGAATTGCTGGACCGCATCTTCGCGCCCTTCTTCAGCACCAAGGCCAGCGGCATGGGATTGGGCCTGGCCATCTGCCAGACCGCCATAGAAGCGTTCGGCGGCAAGCTGAGCGCGCGCAATAAATCAACCGGCGGCGCGGAATTCATCATTGAACTGCCGCAACGGGACGCGCCGCCGTCAACGGGGTAACCGGCAGGAGTCAAAAACACAATGCAAAACACCACGCCAACCGTCTACATCGTCGACGACGACCCAGCCGTGCTGGACTCGCTGGCCATGCTGATCGCCGCGCAAGGCATGCGCACCGTCACCTTTCCCAACGCGATGGAGTTTCTCGCCCACTACGGCGGCAACGACATCGCCTGCCTGGTGCTGGACATCCGCATGCCGCAAATCACCGGCCTGGCGCTGCAAGAACAGCTGATCGACAAAAACGTGACCCTGCCCATCGTCTTCATCACCGGCCACGGCGACATCGAACAATGCCGCCGCGCCTTCCAGACCGGCGCCATCGACTTTCTGACCAAGCCCATAGACCAGGCGCGGCTGATAGAAAGCCTGCGCAAAGGCATACGGCTGAGCATTCTGCAACACCGCAAGGAAGAGGAAACCCAGGAAGTGATGGGCCTGCTCGCCCGCATCAGCGGCCGCGAGCGCGAAGTGCTGGAACTGGTGGCGGACGGCATGTCCAGCAAGGAAATCGCCCGGGTGCTGGACCTGTCCCCGCGCACCATAGAAGTACATAGGGCCAACCTGTTCAACAAACTCGGTGTAGACTCTCTGGCGGACCTGGTGCGCTTCTACCTGAAAGCGCTGGAAGCCACCGGCAAGAAACCCAACGACGACAGTTTTTTGAACGATACGCCCACCCCTTACTGAAACAACGCCATGGAACGACTGTTCAAACACGTCTGCCTGGTGGCGCGGCACAGCAAGCCCGCCATCGTTGAATCCCTGCGCCAGCTGGCCGACCACCTGTCCGCCTCCGGCGCCACCGTGCTGATCGACAAGGACAGCGCCACCCAGCAGGAAGCCGGCCCGCACGCGCTGATAGACCGCAACGACATGGGCAAGCTGGCCGACATCGTCATCGTGCTGGGCGGCGACGGCACCATGCTGTCCATCGCCCGGCTGCTGGCCCCCTACCGCGTGCCGCTGATCGGCATCAACCAGGGCCGGCTGGGCTTCATGACCGACATCCCGCTGCACGAGATGCTGGACTCCGTGGACGCCATCCTGCGCGGCGACTTCGTGCCGGAAGACCGCATCCTGCTGCAGGCCGCGGTGATACGCGAAGACGCCGAAGTGGCCAACGCACTGGCCTTCAACGACGTGGTGTTCAGCCGCGGCGCGATGGGCTCGATGATAGAGTTCGAAGTCTTCATCGATAACCAGTTCGTCTACAGCCAGCGTTCGGACGGCCTGATCGTCTCCACCCCCACCGGCTCCACCGCCTACTCGCTGGCCTCCGGCGGCCCCATCCTGCACCCCACGCTGCAGGCCATCGCCCTGGTGCCCATCTGCCCGCAATCGCTGAGCAACCGCCCGATCGCGGTCAACGACTCCTGCGAAGTGGAATTCATGCTCACCCGCGGCCTGGACGCACGCGTGCACTTCGACGGCCAATCCCATTGCGACCTGATGGAAATGGACCGCGTGCTGATCCGCCGCTACCGCAACCCGCTGCGCATCCTGCACCCGGTGGGTTACAACTACTACGACATGCTGCGCCACAAGCTCCACTGGGGCGAGCGCCTGCTCTGACACCTGACGCGAACACCTCATGCTCCTATCGCTGACCGTTAAAGACTTCGTCATCGTCGACAGCATCTCGCTGGACTTCCAAGCCGGCTTCACCGTGCTCACCGGCGAAACCGGCGCCGGCAAATCCATTCTGCTGGACGCCCTGAGCCTGCTGCTGGGCGACCGCGCCGAAGGCGCGCAAGTGCGCGAAGGCGCGGAGCGCGCCGAGATCACCGCCGAATTCGACACCCGCGGCCGCCCTGAAATCGACGCCTGGCTGGACGAAAACGGCCTCAACGGCGACGACGACGTGCTCCTGCTGCGCCGGCTGCTGGACAAATCCGGCCGCTCGCGCAGCTTCGTCAACGGCCAGGCCGCCACCCTCAGCCAGCTCAAGCAGCTGGGCGAATTCCTGGTCGACATCCACGGCCAGCACGCCCACCAATCGCTGATGAAGGCGGACGCCCAGCGCCAGCTGCTGGACGCCTACGCCGGCTCCGTCGCGCTGGCCCGCGACGTGAACAAGGCCTGGCAAGACTGGCAGACCGCCCGCCGCGCCCGCGCCGACGCCGAACGGCTGTCGCGCGAATCCGAAGTCGAGCGCGAACGGCTGAATTGGCAGATCAACGAACTGAGCGAGCTCAAGCTGCAGCCGGACGAATGGAGCGCGCTGAACCAGAGCCACTCCCGGCTGGCCAACGCCGCCGAACTGGCGCAAAGCGCCCAGCTGGCGGTGGACACCCTGTCCGAGATGGACAATAGCTGCCTGACCATGCTGTCCCAGGTGCAAACCCGGCTCAGCAAGCTGGCCAATCTGGACCCGCGGCTGGCGGACACCCTGTCGCTGCTCGACTCCGTGGACGCTGAGTTGCGCGAAGTGGTCTACAGCCTGCGCGACTACGCCAGCGACATCGACGAAAATCCCGGCCAGCTGGCCGAAGTGGAAGGCCGGCTGGAAGCGCTGATGAGCACCGCGCGCAAATACCGGGTGCAACCGCAAGACCTGCAGGAAAAACTGGACGACTGGCAGCAACAGCTGCAAGCGCTGGAAGCCTCCGCCGACATCGAAGCGCTGGCGCTGGCCGAAGCCTCCGCGCTGGCGCGCTACCGCGCGCAGGCCGAGGCCCTGTCCGGCAAGCGCCGCCAGGCCGCCAGCGAGCTGTCCGCCCGCATCGGCGCGGAAATGCAGCACTTGGCGATGAGCGGCGCGCGCTTCGCCATCGAACTGGCCGCCCTGTCCGAACCCGGCGCCCACGGCCTGGAGTCCATCGAATACCTGGTGGCCGCCAACGCCGGCACCAGCCTGCGCCCGCTGGCCAAAGTGGCCTCCGGCGGCGAACTGTCCCGCATCAGCCTGGCCATGCAAGTGGTGATCAGCCAGGTGGCCAGCGTGCCCACGCTGATCTTCGACGAAGTGGACGTCGGCATCGGCGGCCGCGTCGCCGAAGTCATCGGCCACATGCTGCGCCAGCTGGGCCAGCGCTACCAAGTGCTGTGCATCACCCACCTGCCCCAAGTGGCCTCCTGCGGCAGCCATCACTGGCAAGTCAGCAAGAGCGAGCACAAGGGCCGGGTCAAGAGCCGCATCGAGCCGCTGAACAGCGAGCAGCGGGTACTGGAAATCGCCCGCATGCTGGGCGGCGTGGAGCTGACCCAGACCACGCGCGAGCACGCGGCGGAAATGCTGGCGTCAAATGCGCCGGCCCTATAGGGTCTGTTAACGCTTGTTTTGCAGCTGCGCTGGCCGAGAAAAGCCCACACTGCCCTCCTGGCAGCGCAGCAAAGGGCTTTCCCCGGTCAACCCTCCGGGCTCGCCCTCAGCCGACGCTTCGCTTTGTCGGCCGCCTCTGGCAGTGAAGGCACTGCGGCGAGGCGACCTTCGCGCCTGGCATTCGGCTGAGAACGAACGCGGCCGCAAAATAAGCGTCATCAGACCCTAGGCAAAGCCGGCAAGACCCGCTAGAATTGCGCCCTCTTACCGAATTGGGAAGCGTGGCCGAGTGGTTTAAGGCACTGGTCTTGAAAACCAGCGATGGGAAACCATCCGTGGGTTCGAATCCCACCGCTTCCGCCAAAATAAATAGCCCAAGCCTATGCTTGGGCTATTGCCGTTTCGGGACCTCTACCGCGTGGACTTTAACTTTCCAGCCCACTCCCAGCGGGCAAAATCTTGCCCTCTTCCACAATGCCCTCCTTGCTGCTGAACACCAAAGCACCCTGTCACGGCTCTTTGATGATGGCCCTGTTTCAAAGGCTCCACTTCTTCAGCTGTCCAAAATAAATAAAGCCCAGTTATAACCGGGCTCTATGCGGCGAGGGACCAAATACATTCTTGACAGAAGGCTAATTTTCCAGCTCCATGGAATAGTCACTATTTCTTACTTTTGCCTTGTTATTATTTTCTATTTTTTTATTCGCAAAACTCCACATTTCTTTTAGGCTTTCCTTAAAGAAATAACCATCCTCCTTAGAATCGTATTTACAATTTCTAATTTTACTGTTTCGCCACAACCAGATTTCACTACTGCCCATATCAGAAAAAGCAGTCAATGTCTGAGCCACCGAGTTGGCAACCCCAACACATACCCCATATCTTTTGGACGTGGCCGCATCCATTTCCTTCGCACCAGCCACTATCGAAAATAACATCAGAGCACTTCCTAAAAGCAAAAACCGCATATCCATCCTTATACAGCATCAAGAAGCCCCCCAAATGGAGGGCCAACCAAATTAGAACTGGTAGCTTACACCAAGCTTGAATAGATTGGTGCCCGATGTCACATCCTTACTATCCTCACTCATGGAGTTCACCGCACTCTTGATATACTCGTACTCACCACGCAGGGCAAAGTTTTTTGTGATCGCATAGCTAGCACCAATGCCAATACCAGGCATTACTTTGCGCTTACTTATGCTTGCACTTACTCCGCCGGCTTCTCCTTTGATTGAGGCGTGCACGTTGTTGAGGCTGACTTTGCCAAAAAGTTCAACATCTTCTGACACTGGCAGAATCCCGACCAGAGCCAGCCTCTCAGCATGCATCGGTACCGAGACGTTTGTTTTCCTGTCTTCGCCGACAGCAGAGTATTGCATCTTGCCGAAGTCGAGATATGACACTTCCGTCGCAAAGTAGGAGCCGAAGCGGTAGCCGGCTCCGACCTCCCAGATACCTCCTGCGCTTTTATTGTCAGTGATTCCTTCTTGGCTCTTTACCTTCTCCGTGTTGTAGCCCAAATTACCAAAAACATACGCGCCACTCTCAGCCGCATGAGCGGTAACTGCGGACAGTCCCAGAATGGAAGCAATGATAAGTTTTTTCATTTTCAATCTATTGGTTGGTGGTTGGGCATTTATTTTCATCAAATTATTTCAAACGTTTGTATTACTTCTGTCAACTGACTAGCCAAGTTCCGTAACAGGGTGTAAATATTAGTTTACAAAATCCATTCAACATAATTTAATCGCATAAAATCACAATGGAAACACCCAATAAACCCATGAAAAATAGAGCAATTAATCAACAATCCTCTAAGCGCAGAGCCTGTTAACGAAAAACAGCTCCACGAGCCAAAGCTCGCGAAGCTGTTGTTTAAGATTAAGAACTGAAAAGATTACAAATTACTGCATTGTCCTGTCACGCCGCTGCGCCAAGATTTGCCACCTGCATTTTTGCAGTTATGCGCATGTTGGTGGTTGCCAATGACTTTCCCCGTGCAGTTCTTTGCAGAGAAGCACTGCCCCGGCTTTCTTGGCTGGATTTGATCGACTAGAGCATTTAATGTTGCAGGCGGTTTGCCGGCTTGTTGCATGGCGGATGCGGCCTCCTTGGCGTTCGCCGATTCAGCGGGTGATGCGCTAACGAAGGAAGACGCCAGCATAAGAACGGCGGCAAAAGGAATAGTCAGAATATTTACAGTCTTCATAATCAAACTCCTTTAAATGTGCTAGAAAGATGCAGAAAATTCACAAATCCCTATATTGACAATAAAATTAAGGCAATAGAAATACCTTAAGGCGCTTGCCTCGATACTCACACAAGCCTTGATTAAGGCAGTCAAAACACAACTAGTATTAACAATCAAGCCAATACCAATGCGGCCACACACTTTAGGGACTGACTGGCATGTCTTCCGTTCTCAATTTTTGTTAGTTATTATTCACATTCTTTCCGAATGGTTTGTGCTTGCCGATCTTACTAATTAGAAAAATACAGAAAATAATATTCAGTCCATTTAGAGCCGCTCACTACACCTCGCAGAGAACCTGAGCCAAGGCGCGCCAACGCAGGCAGTACCAGTCAGGAGGTGAAACGCAGGATCAGGGGTTTTGTTAGCGGGCCTTCGCTGCCTGCCTGAATTAATTAGCCCACATTCAAACCACATAAGCTACAGCGGATAGTGAAAATTGGCGGATCATGCCGGCCAATGAAATTACACAAAAACAATCTGATTTGAAACTGTCTTGAGTGCGACTCCACCGTCAGTCCAAGTCTCAGCGCTTTCGCCAATATCAAAAGCCCGGACGCATCGTCCGGGCTTTTCTCATTCCCGCCCTCTCACCGGCGGCAATCTATTTGACGGTTTCTGTCTGCGCCGCCGCCAGCAGCAGCCGCAGCCGCTCATACGCGCATTCCACGCCATACCTCGCCTCCAGCAGGCTCCACAAAACCTCCGGGGACAGTTCTACGATGAACGGCGTTTGACGCGGCGGTTGACGGGACATCTCCCGGCGCAGCGCCTCGGGCAATTGTTTGAAATGGGATTGGGCGGCACGAATATGCCTGAGGGCGCGACGCGCCTCGCGGAGGGTGTCGATCTTGGCCATGGCGGCCTCCTGTTTGGACCTTTTGAGGGTTTCGCCCCTTTTGAGAGGGCGGCCGGGTGCTCAAAACCGCAAACAGACGGCGGGCGTATTCCCCTTGCGGGTATTGTATTAGCCGCACACCCGGCCATGGACGCGCATTGTCCCACAAGTGGGAGTTTGCCAAAACCATGGACGCAAAAAATCCGCGAATCTTACGGGTGCGGTAGCCGCTGTTTGTATGGTGTTTTGAGCACCGGGAATGACCATAGCCCGTTGGCGCGAAGCATGTCAACGGCACATGGTCCGCCGTCGTCTACACTCAAGTAGCATCGCCGTATTGGAGAATCCCATGTCCACGCCGCCGCGCCATCTCAGCGTCAGTATTGCCTGCCCTTTCGCCCGCGCCTACGCCTTGCTGGCGCCGCCGGAAAACTTTCCGCGCTGGGCGTCCGGCCTGGCCGGGGCCTTGCGCCGCGACGGCGACGGCTGGCTGGCGGACACGCCGCAGGGCGTGATGCCCTTGCGCTTTTCGCCGGCCAACGACTACGGCGTGCTGGATCACTGGGTGTCGCCGCCCGGTCAGGTGGAGGTCTACGTCCCCTTGCGCCTGCTGGCGCGCGACGAGGGTTGCGAGCTGCTGTTGACCCTGTTTCGCCAAGCAGGCGTTGACGACGCGCAATTCGAGGCCGACGCCGACTGGGTGGCGCGCGACCTGGCCGCGGCCAAAGCCTGGCTGGAGCGGGATGAATCCGCGGGGCTCAGTGCGCCGCCCGCGGCGACTCCGCGGTGAAGCAGTGCAGCACATGGCGGCCGATGCTGCCGGCCAGCTCCTCGTCGGCCAGGAACACCGCGCCCAGCCCTTCTCCGCGCAATAGTTCGGCTTCCTCCCCGTTGCGCGCGCGCAGCGCGATGCGCAGCTCCGGGTTCAAGGTGCGCGCCACCTCCACCATCTGTCGCAGATTGAGCGCGTCCGCCGTGGTCACCGCCAACACCGAGGCGTTGACGATATGGGCCTGGATCAACACGGCCGCCTCGGCGGCGTCGCCGGTCACCGCCGCCCGGCCCTGATTGCGCAGCGTTTCCACCAGCTCGCGATTATGGTCCACCACCACAAAGGGCACCCGATTGCGCTCCAGCTCCGCCGCCACGCCGCGGCCGATGCGGCCGTAGCCCACCAGCACCACCTGGCCTTCCAGATATTTGCGTTCGGTGCTCATCGGCAGCTCGGCGTAGGGGTCCGCCCTACGCTCCAGGCTGCGCGCCCATTCCGAGCGCGCCAGCAACCAGCCGCGCAAGGGCTCCAGCAAGGCGAACAACAGCGGATTGAGGCCAATGGAGATCAAGGCGCTGGCCAGCACCAGGCTCATGCCCTGCGCCGACAGCAGGCCCAAGGACACGCCCAGCCCGGCCAGGATGAAGGAGAATTCCCCGATCTGCGCCAGGCTGGCGGCAATGGTCAGCGCGGTGCTCAAGGGATAGCGGTACAGAATGACCAGGGCCAGCGCCGCCAGGGTTTTGCCCAGCATGATGACGGCCACCGCGCTCAGCACCATCAGCGGCTGTTCCAGCAGAATCGCCGGATCGAACAGCATGCCCACGGACACGAAGAACAATACGGAGAAGGCGTCGCGCAGCGGCAGCGATTCGCGGGCGGCGCGGTGGCTGAATTCGGACTCCCGCATCATCATGCCGGCGAAGAAAGCGCCCAGCGCGAAGGAGACGTTGAACAGATGGGCGGCGCCGAAGGCGATGCCGATGGCCGCCGCCGTCACGGCCAGCGTGAACAGCTCGCGCGATCCGGTCTTGGCCACCCGCCACAGCAGCCACGGCAAGGCGCGCCGGCCGGCGATCAGCATCAGGGCGATGAAGGCGGCCACTTGCAGCAAGGTCAGCATGATGGTCTGCCACAGCGGCGCGGCGTTGGCGGCGGCGGGCGCGCCGCTCAACAACGCCGCCATCGGCGGCATCAGCACCAGCACCAGCACGCAGGCCAGGTCCTCCACCACCAGCCAGCCCACGGCGATGCGGCCGTTGATGGTGTCCAGGATGCCGCGCACTTCCAGCGCCTTGAGCAGCACCACAGTGCTGGCGCAGGACAGCGACAGGCCGAAGATCAGGCCGCTGGACCAGCTCCAGCCCCAGCACCAGGCGATGAACAGCGCCAGCCCGGTGGCGGCGCTCATTTGCACGATGGCGCCCGGCACGGCGATGCGCCGGACCGACAGCAGGTCCTTCATCGAAAAGTGCAAGCCGACGCCGAACATCAGCAGCATCACGCCGATTTCGGACAGCTGCGCGGCGATCTTCATATCGGCGACGAAGCCCGGCGTGGCCGGGCCGATGACGATGCCGGCCAGCAGATAGCCGACCAGGGCCGGGATGCGCATCCGCTCGCAGAGCAGGCCCAGAATCAGAGACAGGCCGAGGCCCGCCGCAATGGTGGAAATCAAGGACACATCATGGACCATGGCGGCCGCCTCCCTAGTGTGGATTTTTTATTTAGGCGCACAGGATGCTGCGCAGTTTGTTTTCAGACTAGAGGGGCATGAAAAGTGAAAGTTCCGCTGTAAAAATCACGTGGACAAGCGGGCGCGCCGCTCCGGGAAGCCGCCCGCGGCTAGCGTTTGGCGGCCTTGATCGAATACATCAGCTCGTCGCCCTCCGCCAGCAGCGCCTCGATGGAGAAGTGGCGCTCCGCGTCCAGCTCCACGATGCCGTCGGAAAACGCCAGCCGATAAGGCTGGCCGGCGCCGGCGTTGTAAGCCTCCAGGTGACGCGCGAATTTGGCCATCGCCGCCTGCGCCCGCTCATGCTCGACATCGGACAGCAAGACCACGAACTCGTCCCCGCCCAGCCGCGCCAGCAGGTCCGCGGAGCGGAAGGAGGCGCGCATCTGTTCGGCGAAAGCCGCCAGCGCATGGTCCCCGGCGGCGTGGCCGAAGCTGTCGTTGATCGCCTTGAACTTGTCCAGGTCCATGAAGGCCAGGCTAACCGGCAGGTTTTGCCGCGCGCAGAAATTGAGGCTGTACTGCGCCAGCAGCCGGAAGCCGCGCCGGTTGGAGAGGCCGGTCAGCTCATCGGTGGTGGCGGCCTGGAAGGCGATCAGCTCCGCCTCCACCATGCGCGCCAGATCGTGCAGCGCCTGCGCGTCGTCGTGATCGAACTCGCGCGGCTGGACATCGATCACGCACAGGGTGCCCACCTTGGCGCCGTTGGCCGCGTGCAGCGGGCAGCCGGCGTAAAAGCGAATATACGGCGCGTCCGTCACCAGCGGGTTGTCGGCGAAGCGCTCGTCCGCCAGCGCGTCCGGGATGTAGAAGATGTCGTCGCCCAGTATGGCGTGGCCGCAAAAGGAAATATCGCGTCCGGTTTCCGCCGCCGACAGGCCGACGCAGGATTTGAACCACTGACGGTTCTCGTCCACCAGGCTGACCAGGGCGATGGGCACCCGAAACAAACGCTTGGCCATGCGGGTCAGGCGGTCGAAACGTTCCTCCGCCGCCGTGTCCAGCACGCCCAGCGCGCGCAGGGTCGCCAAGCGCTGCGGTTCGTCGGCCGGGCTGTCCGGTGTTTTCATCTCCGCCTCCTGCTGTGTGTCCGCCGCCGATGCGGCCCCATGCCATGATAATAGCATTTCATGACGCAAACAAAACACCGGGGCCGCGCGCCGACGCGCCGGTCAGCGCGGACGCCAGCCGCTTTCCCGCAAAGCGGCCAGCAAGCGCTCGGCCTTGAGGCCATGCGCCGCGTGGCCGTGGTGGCCGCTCAGATCGCCCGCCGCCAGCAAGGCGTTGACGATGGCCTCTTCCACCGCTTCCGCCGCCGCCTCGAACAAGGGCGAGAGATGGTCCGCGTTCACCATTTCCACCGCGCAGGTCAAAGCGCCCTTGCCGGCGTAATCGGTCATCGGCAGGCCTTGATTGCCGGTGGCGAAGGCCACGAAGATGTCGCCGCTGGAATCCTCGGTGCCGCCGCCGGTGCGGGCGATGCCGATGCCGGCGCGCTGCGCCAGCCGCCGGCATTGATCCGGCAGCAAGGGCGCGTCGGTGGCCAGCACCGCCACGATGGAGCCCATGCCCGGCTGCGGCAGCCGTCCGGCGTCAAACGGCGAGGGAATCTCCGCGCAGCTCAGATGGCGGCCCACCGGGTAGCCCTCCACCAGCAAGGAGCCGCGCTTGCCGTGATTGGCCTGCACCAGCGCCCCCACCGTCCAGCCGCCCGCCTCCGCCGGCAGCCGTCGCGAAGCGGTGCCGATGCCGCCCTTGAACTCATGGCAGATCATGCCGCTGCCGCCGCCCACGCTGCCCTCGGCCGGCAGGCCGCCGCTGGCCGCCGCTTGCGCGGCGCGCGCGTGTTCCGCCTTCACGTGAAAGCCGTTGATGTCGTTGAGCAGGCCGTCGAAGGTTTCCAGCACCACCGGCATGGTCCAATACAGCTGCGGCTCGCCGGCCACCGCCTCGCGCTCGCCGGCGATCAAGGCGTCCCGCACCACGCCCACGCTATGGGTATTGGTCAGCGCGATCGGCGTGCTCAGCACGCCGGCCTCGCGCAGCCACTCCAGGCCGCTGGCGTCGCCGTTGCCGTTCAACACATGCACGCCGGCAAAGCACGGCATGCGCCGCGCCAGACCCGGCCGCGGTTCGATCACCGTGACCCCGGTGCGCGCGCGGCGGCCGTCGTCGAAATCCGCCCAGGCGGCGGCGTGCCCCACCCTCACGCCGGGCACGTCCGTAATCGCATTCAGAGGGCCGGGTTCGCCCTGGCCGATGCGAATGCCCAATGCTCTGGCTCGTTTCAACATACTCACCTCTCTTTCTGTTCTTCAACGATCAATACGGCGGCGGGCTGCTTACGGCCCGCCAGCAAAAGCCCGGTCAGCGCGATGCCGCCGATAATCCACCAGTCCCGCGCGGGCGCGTCTCGCAGCACCGCCCATAATAGGGAGAGGCTGCCCGCCGCCGCCAACAAGGGCGGCCACGGCCAGCCGGGCATGCGGTAAGGATGCGGATGCCGGCCCAGGCGGCTGCGCAGGGCCGCCAGCGCCAGCAATAGATAGTTCAGCATCAGGATGATCACGGTGAAGGACGCCAGATCGCCCAGGCTGGAATGAAAGGTCAGCAAGGCGGACGGGACGGCCAGCGCCAGCGTGGCCACCCAGGGCGTGCCGAAGCGCGGATGAATGCGTTGCAGCGCCCGGCTCGCCGGCGCCGGCCACAAGCCGTCCCGGCCGCTGGAGTACAAGAAGCGGCCGCTTTGCACCACGATGGCGATGATGGCGTTGAACACCGATAGAAAGATGCCGCCGCTGATCACCCGCGCCAGCCCCGGGCTGCTCAAATGACTGAGCACGTAGTTGATCGGATCGGCCTGCCGGCTCATTTCCGCCAGCGAGGGCGCGCCCAGGATCAGGGCGGTCACCGGTATCAGTTCCACCAGCACCACGATGGACAGCGCCGCCAGCACCGCCTTCGCCACCGGCCGGCCGCTTTCGCGCATGTCCTCGGCAAAGTACACCGCCCCGCCGAAGCCGTTGTAGGCGAACACCGCCGTCCCCACCATGGCGATGATCGCCGCGGCGGGCACCGCGGCGAGGCCGCCGTCCGCCGCCGCCTTCACCGGCTGCCACAGCACCGTCGCCGGCTGCTGCGCTTCGCTGAAGCCCAGCCAGGCGATCAAGGCCAGCGCGGCCAGCTCCAGCAGCAGGAAGGAGCCGGTCAGCCAGGCGTTCAGCTTGATGTCCAGCACCGCGATGCCGAAACACAGCACGATCATGGTCAGCGCCACTTCGGCGCCGTCCAGCCGGGTGCCCAGCGCGGAGTTCAGATAGGGCGCGGCCCCGGTGGCCAGCACCGCCGGGATGAACAGCAGCAGGCATAGAATCAGCAGATACATTTGCAGGCTGAGCGCGCGGCCGAACACCCGCTCGATGATCACGTACTCGCCGCCGGCGTTGGGGTGGGCCGCGCCCAGCTCGGCGTAGCACAGCGCGAACGCGACGGCCAGCGCCGCCGCCAGCGCGAAGGCCAGAAAAGCCCCGCTGCCGGCGCCTTGCAGCGCAAACGGCGCGATCACGAAAATGGAACTGGCCGGCGTCACGCCGGACACGGTTATCAACACGACGTCCGTCACGCTCAATGAACGGCGCAATCCGGGGCGGCTTGCGGCTTGGCTCATAGTGTTCTCCTCTTGTCGCTATGGTCTTGTAGTCAGACTTGCGGGAGACAGTGTATTTTGACGCGGGAGGGCGCCCAATCACCGTGATGGGTTACCCCGAGCGGGGATTGCCGGATGGAAGCTTTGTTGAAGGAACTGCCGCTGCACCATCATCTGGCGCAGCTGATGGCGCACATCGGTCTGCCCGGATTTTGGCGTCAGCTGGTCTTGCTGTTGCGCGGCAGCGTGCCGCTGGACAATGCGCTGGCCGCCTGTTTCCACGCGAACGCGCCGCCGCAGATTCTGGAGGAATGCGATTTTCAGCACTTGGCCGCGCCGTCGCCGATGGCGCTTTACTGCCAGGGCCTGTATCTGCTGGACCCCTTCTATCAATACGCGCAGCGGCCTTTTCCCGACGGCCTCCACCACTTGCCCGACATCGCGCCGGACCACTTCCGCCAAAGCGAGTATTTTCAGCGTTATATGAGCGGCGAGGTGGGCGTGGACGAGGTCCAGCTGCTGCTGCGCCTGGCTCCGGACCAGGTGTTGACCTTGTCGCTGGGCAAGGCCAGCGCGTTCGAGCTGGCCGACATCGGCAAGCTGCGCGTGATGCAGCCCTGGCTGCTGTCCGCGATGCGGCGTCACTGGCAGCTGAGCTCCGCGCCCACGCCGCCATCGCAGCGCCTGGCCGATCAACTGACGCAGACGCTGAGTCATTTTGGCCACGGCAGGCTGTCCGAGCGCGAGGCGGAGGTGGCGCGGCTGACGCTGTGCGGCCTGTCCAGCAAGGCCATCGCCCAACAGCTGGCCATTTCGCCGGAAACGGTCAAAGTTCACCGCCGCAATCTGTATCTGAAGCTCGGCGTGGCCAGCCACGCCGAGCTGTTCAATTGCTATATCGAGCAACTGCGAGGCAGCGAAGCTTAGGTCAGACTCACTTCCCCAGCCACTTGGCCGACAGGCCGGCGAATTCGCCGTTTTGCAGGCTCTGGCTCAGCCATTGATCCACCCAGGCTTTCCAGCGCCAGTCGTTGGGCAGCAGATAGGCTTTTTGCGAAAAGTCGAACGGCTTCTCCGGGTGCACCGCGCACAGCTCCGGATGCAGCTTCTGCTGATAACGGGTTTCCACCGCGTCCGTCACCATCAGATCGGCCTTGCCGTCTATGATCTGCCGGAAAATGGTGACGTTGTCCGGATGCACGGTCAGCGCGGCCGCCGGCAAGCGGGCACGCGCGAACTTTTCATTGGTGCCGCCCGGATTGACGATCAGCTTGACCCGGGGCTGGTTGATCTGGGCGATGGTTTGAAAACGCTGGACGTTTTCGCAGCGGGTGATCGGCGTCTTGCCGTCGTTCAGATAGGGCTGCGAATACAGCGCCCGCTTCTGCCGCTCCAGATTGATCGACACCCCGCTCATCGCAATGTCGAACTTGCCGGCCTCGTGGTCGCGCATCAGCGTCGGCCAGCTGGTGGCCACCAGCTCCAGCTTGACGCCCAGCGCCCGCGCCAGGCTCTCGGCCATCTCGATGTCCAGGCCGCGATAGGCGCCGCTGGCCGCGTCCCGCTCGCTGAACGGACGGTAATCGCCGGTGGTGCCCACCCGCACGCTGCCGCGTTGCAGGATATCGTCCAGGCGGTCCGCCAGCGCCGGCTGGCCGGCGATCAGGCCGGCCAAGAGCAGGCCGCCCAGTTTCTGTGATTTCTTCATCATGCTTGCTTTCTTCTTCTGTTGTTTGCGCAGCGGACGCTGCCAGCGCCCTGCTCGCAAGACTCGTTCGACGCGGCCTCAATAGGCCAGCGGGAAGGCGAAGACGTCTCGCTGATACGTCTCCACCACCACGCTGAACGGCGCGTTGTCGCTGCCGCGGTAGAGCACGGCGCGGTGTTGCAACACTTCCGGCGCGATATCCAGGCCGCCGGCGGCGACGCCCTGGGCCGCGGGCTTCATTTCCCAGCCCGCCGGCAACGGCGACCACAGCAATTTGACTTCCTCGGTTTGCCGGCGGAAGTTCAGCGCCGCCACCGCGCGGCCAAACGGCACGTCGCTGCCGTCCAGTTGGCGGTTCATCTCCGCACTCAGCTTGGACGGCAAATACCAGTTGTCGGCCTCGGACAACACATGCTCGCCGCAAGCCAGCCGCACCCGGCGGTAGGCGATGCGCTCGTCCGGCCGCGCCTGCAACTGGGCGCGCACTTCCGGGCTGGCTTCCTTGTGGTCCGCCGGGTTGCGCAAGGCGCGAATCTGCGCCGGCGACGCCATCCGGTGATCCGCGCACCATTGCTGCAAAGTGCGGGTGGCGCTGCTATTGCTCAGCAAGGTGGCGTTCAAGGTCTGCAGCAGGGCCAGCGCCTTGACGCGGGTGTCTCGGCCGTCCTGCCAACCGGGATAGGACCAGGCCTCCGCCAAGGCCGGACCGGCGGCCAGCCATAGACAGCCGGCGGCCAAAAGCGTTTTCTTATGCATGGGGATTCCTAAGGAAATCAAGGAGCGGAAAATAATAAAGCAAAAGCTTTAACTTTGATAGCAAGCAGTCGCTTAACAATCCATCATCATTTGTGCGCCGCGCCGCCGGCGTCGCGGTGCGCGCCCAGCGCCCGCAGCTGGGCGAGAAAGGCCGGCGACTCGCGTTGCCGCTCCAGCTCCGCCCAGATCCTGCCCGGCAGGCTGGGTTCGCGGTGCGCCAATTGGCGCGACAACATCAGGAAATAGGGCTTTTCTTCCAAGGGCAGCCGGCAGCGCTCTATCGTCTCCGTCAGTTCGGGATGCTCGCGCAGGATCTGCTCCGCGCGCGGCGTCTGCAAGGCCGCTCCGCTCAAGCGCCTCAGGCGCAGCTTTTGCAGAATGGCCAGCGGATCGCGGTTGCTGTCGTCTATCTCCACCTGCTGCTTGCGCAAAAAGAGGCCGATGGAGAAATCGGTCTGCATGCCTATCGGCGCCATGCCGCTGGACAGGCGCGCGCCGTCCCAATCCACCGTGGTGTCCTTGAGCCGATACAAGGAATAACTGGCGCTGTGCAGCCGTTGGCCGGCGTCCGGTCCGCCGTCCGGCAGCATGGGGTACAGCCCCCATTGCGAACGCTCCGGCACGAAGCTGGCGGCGAAAGCGCCGTCCATCTTGCCTTGGCGCAGCATATTGATGCAGCGCCGCCACGGCATCGGATGCAAATACAGCTCCAGCTTCAAGGCGCTCTGCACATGCTTGATCAGCTGAATGTCCAGCCCGCCGCCGCGGCCGTCCAGCCAGGGATAGGAAGCCTGATCCTCATAGCAGAACGACAAGGGCTCCGCCGCCGCGCCCAGCGGCCACGCCAGCGCCAATACCGCCGCCGCGCGGCTCAATGCCCGCCTCTTCATTGCCTTATCCATGGAGGAACGATGGTTCCGTTATCGCTCATGCCGCGGCCGCATGCCAAGCCGGCTATTTCCGGACCAGCGCCTGTTCTCGCTCCAGCATGTCGAAGATGCCGGGGCGCGCCGGCTCGCCGTCGTAGTACGGCGCGCTTTCCAGCCGCCCCACCTGCTTCAGATGGCGGACCAGCACCTTGCCGCTGTCCGGATAGACGCAGACCTCGTGCGGGTCGTTGACGCCGATGCCGAGGTAGACCAGGTCCTGATCGAAGGGGTTGGCGATTTGATGCGCGACGCCGGTGCCGGCCGGACAGGAAATGCAGTCGCCGGGCCCGATTTCCTGCAGGCTGTCGCCCAGACGCAGCACGCCGCGCCCGGACAGCACATAGAAAATCTCGTCCTCGCGGGCGTGGGAATGAAAGGGGCAGCCCGCATGCCCCGGCGGCAGACGGGTCAGATTGGCGCCCAGCCGGCCGGGCAAGGCGTCCAGCGCCGGCGTCAGCGGATGATAGCTGCCGCCCCACCCTTCGCCCTCCCGGTAGTCCACGGCTTCCACTTGGTCGATATTGACCACATGCGACGGCTTGCTCATCTTGCGCTCCTTAAAACCGCTGACAAAACCCCTGATCCTGCATTGCGCTTCCTGATCGTACGGCTTGCACTGCCTGCGTCGGCGCGCCTTGGTTCAGGTTTTGGTTCGCGGCTCTTGAATGGTCCGCGGCCGGAAATGTCAGCATCATCCTGCAAATGCGTGCCGTCCGACAAGCGTCAATCCAGCCCGCGCAGCAAATCCGTCATGGTCCGTATGGTTTCGGCGCAGCTTTCCCGTCTGTCGTACTCGTCCTGGCCCGCCGCGCCCATGCTGATCCCGGTCTGGCGGTAGCGCATCGCGCTGGCCACCTTGACCCGGGCCGAGGCGTGGAATTCTCGGCAGCCGGTGGCGCGCGCGAGTTCGGCCAGATTGTCCGGCCGCACGCCGCCGCCCGGCATCAGGATCAGCCGCTCGCCCGCCTGGCGGCTCAGCCGGCGGATCAGGGCCGCGCCCGCCAGCGCGTCCGGCGCCTGGCCGGAGCTCAGCAAGCGCCGGCAGCCGCTGGCGATGATCTGTTCCAGCGCCCGCTCGGGATCCCGCGCCATGTCGAAGGCGCGATGGAAGGTGGTCGTCATCGGCCCGGCCAGCTGGACCAGTTCTCGGCTGCGCTCCACGTCCACCTCGCCGTCCGCGGTCAGCAGGCCCAGCACCACGCCGTCCGCCCCCAGTTCGCGGCAGGCCAGCACGTCGCGGCGCATCACGTCGAACTCCTCGTCCGAATACAGAAAATCGCCGCCGCGCGGACGCACGATCACATGCAGGCCAATGTCCAGCCTCTGCCTCGCCAGCGCAATCATGCCAGGCGACGGCGTGAGCCCGCCGGTTTCCAGGCTGGCGCACAATTCCACCCGGGCCGCGCCGCCCTGCGCGGCGGCCAGGCAAGACGCCAGCGAGCCGGCGCACACTTCCAACTGTCTATCTTGCGACAAAATATCCCCCTTGCTGGGCTGAACGCACCAGGGATTTTGACCCGTTTCGCCGGCCGCGTTAAGCTGCGCGCTCGAGATGACGCAAACGTAAGTCGATATGCTCTATTTTGAAGATTTGAAAGCCGGACAGCTGTTTCACAGTCCCACCCATGTATTGAGCGAGGACGAGCTGATCGGCTTCGCCCGGCAGTATGATCCGCAATACTTCCACACTGATCCGCAGCGCGCGGCGGACAGCCTGTTCGGCGGCCTGGCCGCCAGCGGCTGGCAGACCAGCAGCCTGAGCATGCGGCTGGTGACCCAGACCGAGCTGGGCAAGATGGCCAACGGCTTGATCGGCATGCAGATCGACAAGATGCGTTGGCCCCAGCCCACCCGCGCCGGCGACGCCTTGCGCGTCACCGTGGAGGTGCTGGACAAGCGCCGTTCCAACAGCCAGCCCGGCTTCGGCGTGGTGAAGGTGCGCTGGACCACCGTCAATCAGCGCGACGAGGTGGCAATGCAGCTGGAGTGCTCGATCTGGGCGCAATGCCGCACCCAGCCGCAAGCAGAAGAAGCGCCGCACCCGGCGGCACAGCACGCCTGAGCCGCGCCGCCCGGATCAGCGGCGAACCTGGATCAGTTCCGCCCCGCGCAAGGCCTGCAGGGTGTTGCCGCCGGCGTAGCTGATCGAAGACTGCAGGTCTTCCTGCAGTTCGCGCAGCAGCTTGCCGATGCTGCCCTTGTACTCAACAAGAATCTTCTTGCCTTCCACGTTGACGTAGGCGCCCTTGTTGAACTGAGAGGCGCTGCCGAAGTATTCCTTGTAGTGCTTGCCGTTGATCTCGACGATCTCGCCGGCGGATTCGTCGTAGCCGGCGAACAGCGAGCCCGCCATGACCATGCTGGCGCCGCAGGCCAGCGCCTTGGCGATATCGCCGTGCTCGACGATGCCGCCGTCGGCGATCACCGGCACGGACACCGCGGCCACGCAGTCCTGCACCGTGGAAATCATCGGGCGGTGGAAACCGGTCTTGTTCTTGGTGATGCAGACGCGGCCGCCGGCGATGCCGGCCTTGATCGCGTCGCAGCCCCAGCTTTCCAGATCGCGCGCGGCTTCGCCGGTGGCGATGTTGCCGCCGATCAGAAAGGTCTCGGGGAAGGTCTGCTTGATGTGCTGGATCATGCGCTCCGCCTTCACGCACCAGGCGTTGGCGATGTCCAGCGTCATGTATTCAGGAATGAGGCCGGCCTGCTTGAGCGCGGCCAGCTGTTCCAGCGTGTCGTCGTTGACGCCGACGCTGATGGAGGCGAACAGGCCCTTGTCCTGCATGGCGCGGGTAAAGGCCACCGCGTCCACATTGAAGCGGTGCATGGTGTAGAACCAGTTCCGAGCGGCGAAGAGCTCGCTGGTTTCGGCGCAGACCACCGACTTCATGTTCGACGCGTAAACCGGCATGTCGAAACGGCGCGGGCCGAATTGCACCGAGGTGTCGCACTCCTTGCGGCTGTCCACCACGGTTTTTTTCGGCACTAGGTAAACGTCGCCGTAATTGAGTTCTGTCTTGATCATGCGTGTGCTCCCAAAGCGGAAAAGAGTCAAAAAACAAGGGGCCCCAAACATAAACGGGAGCCCGACGGCTCCCGTTTACAGTGTCCCCTGCGACGCTCTCGTTTGGCTCGCACGCACTTACCGGCACACCTTACGCCGCAGGTTTCTTCACGTCAAGCAATTTTATTTCAGATCAAGACAAAACATTTCATTTGTCGCACCAGCTGCCGTCCTCCTCGCCCAGCCAGTTGAGCAGAGGCTGCCAGGCCTCGCGGTCGCGCTGCGCGCGCGACGGCGGCAGGTCGAACAGGGACAAGCCGCTGGACGCCGCCTGCACGTAAAGCTGAGTGTCGCGCAGCCAGGTCAGCACCGGCACCTGATGCTCCGCCAGGAATTTCTCCAGTTCGCGCGCGGAGCGGGTGCGCGGGTCCACCCGCATGCCCACCACCGCCATGAAAGCCTTGTTCTTGCGGATGGCCTTCTCTTCCAGCAGCTGTTCGAAAAAAGCCTCGCTCGCCCACATGTCGAACGGCGACGGCTGGATGGGCACCAGGATGCGCTCCACCCGGGACACCAGGGCCGCCAGCTTTTTGCCGTGCAGGCCCGCGGCGCTGTCCAGCACCACCACCTCCGTGCCCTTGGGCGGCCGCGCCGCTTCTCCGGCCTTGACCTCCCAGCCGGCGATGGAAGGCAACGCCGCGTCGCGTTGCGCCAGCCAGCCCAGCGAGGATTGCTGCCGGTCCACATCGCCCAGCATCACGCGCTTGCCGCGCGCGGCGTAATAGCCGGCCAGATTGGTCGCCAAGGTCGATTTGCCGCTGCCGCCCTTGGGGTTGGCCACCAATACCGATTGCACATCCGCCTCCTCTGCCGTTTGCGATGGCCCACTATACCAGAGGGGAAGCGCTTGCCGCAGCCGGGCGATCGGGTTAAGGTCGAAGCCCGGAAAAGGAGTCCGCATGCCGCAAAACTATGACGCCATCCTGTTCGACATGGATGGTTTGATGATAGACACCGAAAGAATTTCCATGGAGTCCTGGCGCCGCGCCGCCGACGAACTGGACATGACGCTCAGCGATCAGCTGCTGCTGGACATGGTGGGCCTGTCCATGCGCCGCTGCACCGAATTCCTCAGTGAAAGGCTGGGCAGCCAGGACGACGCCGTCGCGCTGCAGAATGTGGGCCGCCGGCATTACTGGCAGATGCTGGAACATGAGGAGATTCCGCTGAAGCGCGGCATCGAGGCGCTGCTGGACTGGGCGCGCGGACAAAACCTGCCGCGCGCGGTGGCCACGTCCACCCAGCGTCAGCTGGCGGACATCAAGCTGGGCCGCACCGGGCTATCGCGTTATTTCGACACCGTGGTGGCCGGCGACGAAGTCGCCCACACCAAGCCGGCGCCGGACGTCTACCTGGCCGCCGCGCGCAAGCTGGGCGTCGATCCGCTGCGCTGCGTGGTGCTGGAAGACTCGATCTACGGCCTGCACGCCGGCGTCGCCGCCGGCATGCGGGTGATTCTGGTGCCGGACCTGGTCACGCCGCCGGCGGACCAGACCCATCACGCGCTGGCGGTATGCCAGGATCTGCACCAGGCGCTGGAAGTGCTGCAACAGCTAGCCTGATATGAGCTGCGGCGCGTGATGAAGCGCGGCACGGCGAGTTCAGCCGCCTCGCCACGCCTTAACGCGCACCATCGTCAACGGGCTTTCAGCCGTGGCCGCGGATGCGCGCGACCAGCTCGTCGCGCACATCTTCGGCCTGGTCGTTGCCCACCTGGCAGGTGCCGGCCGCCTCATGGCCGCCGCCGCCGTACTGCAGCATCAGCGCGCCCACATTGGTGCGCGAGCTGCGGTTGATGATGGACTTGCCCACCGCGAACACCGTGTTCTGCCGATTGACGCCCCATAGCTGGTGGATGGAGATATTGCAGTCCGGGAACAGCGCGTAAATCATGAAGCGGTTGGTGGGATGGATCACGTCCTCATGCAGCAGATTCAGCACCACCAGATTGCCGTAGACGCGGGAACAGCGCCGGATCTGCTCCTTGGCCAGCGCCTCGTGCTTGGCGTACAGCTCCACCCGCTCCTGCACGTCCGGCAAGGCCAGGATTTGATCGATGCTGTGGTCGCGGCAATAACGGATCAAGTCCAGCATCAGCTGGTAATTGCTGATGCGGAACTCCTTGAAGCGCCCCAGGCCGGTGCGCGCGTCCATCAGATAGTTGAGCAACACCCAGCCGGACGGATGCAGCACTTCTTGCAAGGTGTACTGCGCGGAATCCGCCTTGTCCACCGCCTCCATCATCTCGTCGCTGATATTGGGAAACACCTGCTTGCCGCCAAAGTGCTTGTACACCACCCGCGCCGCCGACGGCGCCTTGGGGTCGATCACGTAATTGTCCGCGCTGGAATTGCGCAGGGTTTCGGAAAGATGGTGGTCGATGACCAGGTGCGCCGCCGCCACGTAAGGCAGGTTGGTGGTGATGTCGTTCTCGGTGATCTCCACCTTGCCGTCCTGCATGTCCTTGGGGTGGGCGAACTTGATCTCGTTGATCATATTCAGTTCGTTGAGCAGCACCGCGCACACCAGTCCGTCGAAATCGCTGCGCGTCACCAGGCGATATTGCTGTTGCGACATGAGTTCCCTCTCTCCCTCTTGAAGGGCCGGCGCGGCCCCGCCCGCGCCGTACGGCGCCTCAGTCGGCCGGCGACACCTCCAGCGCGCCGGCCATCCCGTCCGTCAACGCCGCCAGCAAGGCCTCCGCCTCCGCAAGCGGCAGGCTCAGCGTCAAGCTCACCCGCTCGCCGTAAACGGGCGCCGATACCGGCACGCCCAGTTCTTGGCACAAATGGCGCAGCCGCGCCTCGCCGGCGAAATCCACCGTCGCCGCGTAATCGCCGCGCGGCACCACCGCCGTCAGGCTGGCCGCGTCCATCGCGGCGTTGACAGCTTGAGTGTAGGCTCTGACCAAGCCGCCCGCACCCAATTTAATTCCGCCGAAATAACGGACCACCACCGCCAGCACATCGCAAACGTCCTTATGCCGCAACACGTTGTACATCGGCCGCGCCGCGGTGCCGGAAGGCTCGCCGTCGTCGTCCAGCATGGAATCCGCCCCGCACAGCAGCACCGCGCAATAATGGCGCGCGTCCGGCCATTGCGCGCGGATCTCCGCCAGCCGCGCCAACGCCTCTTCCCGGCTGCTCACCGGCTGCACGATGCCGATGAAGCGGCTCTTCTTGATTTCGATCTCGGCCTGGGCCGACGCTTGCAAATGGAACATTCCGTCCCTCTGACTGTCCGAAGGAGTGGATTGTACCCCAGCGCCGGCAAAGCGCCCGGGCAAGCACTACAATGAAAACGGGAATGCGCCTTGTTCACCTTAGAGGAGCCAAAGCCATGATCATCCTGCTTGTCGTGCTCGCTTCGCTGCTTGCCGTGGTCTGGTTCATGCTGGACAAATTCTGGCTGGATGAGGAGGAAGAGGCTCGCCTGTCTCATTATCTGCCGGACAAGGATCATGTCTGAGAACCGGTTCAGGGTCTCGCGAGCAAGAGCGAGACCGTAAACCGGTTCTAGGCGTCCGCCTGTTTTTTTCACGGTCGACGCCCGCTCGCTTGTCATTCCGCGGCGATGGCATGAAAATGAGCGCTTCAATTTGACAAGGGCATTGTTTTGCCGCTAACCGCCATCTGGATTGCCAGCGCGCTGATCGCGCTGATCGCCGAGTTCTTCTCCGGCACCTTTTACCTGCTGGTCGTCGCCGTCGCCATGCTGTGCGGCGGCGCTGCCGCTTGGCTGGGCGCGGCCGAGGCCAGCCAATACGTGATCGCCAGCCTTGCCGGCGTGATCGGCGTGGCGCTGGTTTACGCTTACAAGCGCCGTCATCCGTCCGCCGCCGCCCAGCCGCGCGCGGACGATCCCGATCTGGGCCAGCCGGTGCAAATCCTCCACGCCTCCCCCGCCGGCCACGTCCGCGTGCAATACCGCGGCGCGGCCTGGGACGCGTCCCCCGTCGACGGCGCCGCGCTGGAAGCCGGCGCCACCGCCTACATCGTCGGCCGCGACGGCAATCTGCTCAAAATCAGTTCAACCCAACCGGAACAATAAGACCCATGGAACTCCTGCCCCTGATCCTGCTCGCCGCCGTCATCGTTTTCGTGTTCAAATCGCTGGCCGTGGTGCCGCAGCAGAACGCTTACATCGTCGAACGCCTCGGCCGCTATCACGGCACCCTGGCGCCCGGCCTCAACATCATCATTCCCTTCATCGACCGCATCGCCTACAAGCACAGCTTGAAGGAAGTGCCGCTGGACGTGCCCAGCCAGGTCTGCATCACCCGCGACAACACCCAGCTGAAAGTGGACGGCATCCTCTACTTCCAGGTGACCGACGCCCAGCGCGCCTCCTACGGCACCAGCAACTTCATCATCGCCATCACCCAGCTGTCGCAAACCACGCTGCGCTCGGTGATCGGCAAGATGGAGCTGGACAAGACCTTTGAGGAACGCGACGAGATCAACCAGACCGTGGTGGCGGCGCTGGACGAGGCCGCGGTCAACTGGGGCGTGAAAGTGCTGCGCTACGAGATCAAGGACCTGGTGCCGCCGCAGGACATCCTGCACGCGATGCAGGCGCAGATCACCGCGGAACGGGAGAAGCGCGCGCGCATCGCCCAGTCCGAAGGCTTGAAGATGGAGCAGATCAACCTGGCCAACGGCTCGCGCGAAGCGGCGATCCAAAAGTCCCAGGGCGAGATGCAGGCCACCATCAACAACTCCGAGGGCGACAAGCAAGCCGCCATCAACAAGGCGCTGGGCGAGGCCGAAGCGCTGCGTCTGGTGGCGGACGCCACCGCCGACGCGATCAAGCGCGTGGCCAGCTCCATCCACACCGAGGGCGGCCTGGAAGCGGTCAACCTGAAAGTGGCCGAACAATACGTGGCCGCCTTCGGCAAACTGGCCAAGGAAAACAACACCATCATCCTGCCGGCCAACGTCGCCGACGTCGGTTCGCTGGTGGCCAGCGCGATGAGCGTGGTCAAGCAGACCCAGGCCCCGCGTTAAAGGCCGCTCCGGCGGCGCCCCGTTCGCGGGCGCCGGCCGGATCAAGAACCCGCACCTCACTCTTCAACCCTTGCCCGGCTTGAATATCCGCCGGGCCGCCCCCATAATCGTGCGCATGAAATTCTTCACCGACCTGTTTCCCGTCGTCCTGTTCTTCGCCACTTACTGGCTGAGCCGCGACATGTTCATCGCCACCGGCGTCGCCATCGCCGCCACCACCTTGCTGGTGGGCTGGACCTGGCTGCGCCACCGCAAGGTGGACACCATGCAGTGGGTCAGCCTGGGCCTGATCGTGGTGCTGGGCGGCGCCACCCTGCTGCTGCACGACAAGCACTTCATCATGTGGAAGCCCACCGTGCTGTACTGGGTGATGGGCGCCGGCCTGCTGATCAGCGACTTCCTGGGCAAGAACGGCCTGAAGCTGATGATGGGCCAGCAGCTGCAATTGCCGGCCCCGGTCTGGCGCAAGCTGACCTGGGCCTGGGTGGGCTTCTTCGCCTTCATGGGCGCGCTCAACCTCTTTGTCGCCTATCGCTTCAGCGAAGACGTCTGGGTCAATTTCAAACTGTTTGGCGGCCTGGGCCTGATGCTGGCCTTCGTCATCGCCCAAAGCCTGTTCCTCGCCAAATACATTGAGGAAAAGAAATAATGCTTTACGCCATCATCGGCCAAGATCATGAAGATTCGCTGCCGCGCCGGCTGGAGGCCCGCCCGGCCCACCTGGCGCGCTTGCAGGCGCTGCAGGACGCCGGCCGCCTTGTGCTGGCCGGCCCCTGTCCCGCCATCGACAGCGCCAGCCCCGGCCCGGCCGGTTTCAGCGGCAGCCTGATCGTCGCGGAATTCGAATCGCTGGACGCCGCCCAGGCCTGGGCCGACGCCGACCCCTACGTGGCGGCCGGCGTCTACGCCGACGTCAGCGTCAAACCCTTCCTCAAGGTGTTTCCCCAATGAGCGCCACGGTTGAACTGCTCAGCGCCGCCTTGCAGGCCTTGACGCCGGAACACCTGGACATCCAGGACGACAGCGCCTTGCACGCCGGACACGCCGGCGCGCGCGACGGCGGCGGACATTACACGCTAACCATCGTCAGCGCCCGCTTTCAGGGATTGAGCCGCGTGCATCGCCACCGGCTGATCTACGAAACGCTGGGCGACTTGATGCAAACCAAGGTGCACGCTCTGGCCATCAGAGCGTTCACGCCAGAAGAAATCTGACTTGATTCCATAAGAAGGATAGATACCCCATGAAGCTTTCCCGCATCGCCGCCCTCGCGCTGGCCGCCTCCGTCGCCCTGCCCGCCGCCGCGGAATCCATCGCCGTGGTCAACGGCACCGCCATCGACAAGAAGGAACTGGACGCGGCCGTCGCCAACATCGTGCAAAGCAGCGGCGGCAAGGCCCAGGACAACCCTGAGCTGCGCGAGCAATTGAAAACCTCGCTGATCACCCGCGAAGTGATTCTGCAGGAAGCGCGCAAGCGCCAGCTGGACAAGCAGCCGCTGTTCACCCAGCGCCTGGACGACATCCGCAATGAAATGCTGCGCGAAGCGCTGTTCGCCGACATCGCCAAACAAGCGCCGGTGACCGACGCTCAGATCAAGGGCGTCTACGACAAGCTCGCCGCCCAGCAGACCGGCAGCAAGGAAGTCCACGCGCGCCAGATCACGCTGAAGAGCGAGGCCGACGCGCAGAAGGCGATCGCCGATCTGAAAAAAGGTGCCAAGTTCGACGAACTGGTGAAGACCCGCTCCATCGACCCCAACGCCAAGCAAAGCAACGGCGAAATGGGCTGGGGCAACCTCAACCGCATGGACCCGCCGCTGGCCGCCGCGCTGAAAGACATCCGCAAAGGCCAGACCAGCGGCAAGCCCTACCAGTCCCCGCTGGGCTGGCATGTGTTCAAGGTGGAAGACATTCGTGACGCCAAGCTTCCGTCGCTGGATGAGGCCAAGCCGCAAATCGGCCGCCAACTGCAAGAAGAAGCCATCGCCAAGGCAGTGGAAGACCTGCGCGCCAAGGCCAAGATCCAATAAACCAACCCATCAGGACATCTAAGAATATGCGTAAAATCTTGCTGACCAGCGCCCTCGTCGCCGCCTTCGCCGGCAGCGCCATCGTGGTTGCCGGCCCGGTCGTCAACGGCCAGGCCATCACCGACGCCCGCATCGACGCCGTGGTCAAGATGATGGAAGCCCAGGGCCAGCCGGCCAACCCGCAAGCGCGCGACATGGTCAAGGATCAACTGGTCACCGCCGAAGTGCTGCGCCAGGAAGCCGTGAAGAAGGGTCTGGACAAGTCGCCGGAATTCGCCGCCGAACTGGCCAATATGCAAGCGATGGCGCTGGCCAACCGCCTGATCAAGGATTATGAAAAGTCCAATCCGGTCAGCGACGCCGATCTGAAAGCCGAATACGACAAGCTGGTGGCCAGCGTGCCGGAAACCAAGCAATACCACGCTCGCCACATCCTGGTGAAGACCGAGGCCGAAGCCAAGGCGGTGATCGACGCGCTGAAGAAAGGCAAGTCTTTCGACAAGCTGGCCAAGGAGAAGTCCCAGGATCCGGGCAGCAAGGACAAGGGCGGCGATCTGGACTGGCAGGAAGCCGGCACCTTCGTGGCGCCGTTCTCCGAAGCCATGACCAAGCTGTCCAAGGGCGAAGTGACCGCCAAGCCGGTGAAGACCGAGTTCGGCTGGCACGTGATCAAGCTGGACGACGCCCGCGTGCAACGCAATGTGCCGGCGCTGGACGACATCCGCCCGCAGCTGACCCAGCGCATCATGGGCGGCCGCGTGGAAAAGCTGATCGCCGAGCTGAAAGCCAAGGCGCAAATCCAGAAGTAAGCCGCAAAACGCGGCAAGCCCGAGCAAGCGGACCCCGGTCCGCTTTTTTCATACCCGTCGCATAAGCGCCGCCGCCGTGCCGCGCCCCGGCCCGCCTCGCCGGCGCGCCGCCTCATGCCCATGGTTTTTGCGCGAAGACGCAAAAACGTCTCCAAAAATTTATCCGCTGTCCTATAAGTAATTATTCACTTTTTGATCACTTCATAAATATATTAAATTGGAAGCACCACAATAAAGTCACCACGGGACAAACTGATGAAAAACCTGCGCATTGGACAAAGACTCGCCCTCGCCTTCGGCGCGCTGATCGCCCTGGTGCTGATCATGAGTGTGGTCATGCTCAACGGGCTCTCCTCCATCAGCGACAGCATGGAGGACATCACCGACAACCGGCTGGAATCCTTGCTGATAGTCGCTCAGCTGGATCACCACCTGCAGCAGCAGCGCATCGGCGCGCGCGATCTGATCATTGAAACCGATCCGGCCAAGATGGCCGAGATCAAGGCGCAGACCGACCAGACCATCAAGGCCTTCAACAACGCCGAAAAGGCGCTGGAAGACCACTTCACCAAGTTCCCGCCGATACCGGCCACCGCCGCCCTGCTCAAAGACGTGGGCCAGGCCCAGGAGGCGCTGGACGCCCCCACTAAAAAGCTGATGGCGCTGGCGATGGCCAACCAGAACAAGGAGGCGGAAGCCTTCATGGTCGGGGAGCACCGCCCGCTGATCCACCAGCTGGAACAAAAGGTGGAAGCCCTCAGCAAGGCGCTGGCCGACCGCGCCCAGGACAGCCGCAAGGACGCGGAAACCAGCGCCACCGCCGTGCGCGCCACCTCGCTGACCATCACCGCCATCTGCCTGGGCGCAGCCGTGCTGATAGGCTGGCTGCTGACCCGTTCCATCACCCGCCCGCTGAACAGCGCGGTGGAAGCCGCGCGCGAAGTGGCCGCCGGCAATCTGCGCATCGAGCTGCAGCCGGACGGCAAGGACGAGCCGGCCCAGGTTATCGCCGCGCTGGCCGATATGCGCGAACAACTGGTGAAAGCCATCGGCAACGTCCAGCAAGGCGCGGAAGAAGCCAATAGCGTGGCCGGCCAGCTGTCCGAATCCGCCGACCAGGTGCTGACCGCCTCCCATCAGCAAAGCCAGGCCGCCGCCAGTTCCGCCGCCGCGGTGGAAGAGCTCACCGTCAGCATCAGCCACGTGGCCGAAGCCGCCCAGGAAGTGCGCGAACACGCGCAGACCAGCCTGGTCACCGCCAAGAACGGCACCGCCCAGCTCAGCCTGCTGATCAAGGAAGTCGACAATGTCGAGAAAGCGGTCAACGGCATCGCCGAAGCGGTGAAGAACTTCGTCGCCAACACCCGCAAGATCACCAGCATGACCAGCCAGGTGCGCGACATCGCCGATCAGACCAATCTGCTGGCGCTGAACGCCGCCATCGAAGCCGCGCGCGCCGGCGAACTGGGCCGCGGCTTCGCCGTGGTGGCCGACGAAGTGCGCGTGCTGGCGGAACGCTCGGCGGAATCCGCCAAGGAAATCGATCAGGTCACCCATGTGTTGGGCACCCAGTCGGTGGAACTGGAAGACGCCATCACCAGCAGCCTCGCCTCCCTGAGCAGCAGCCAATCCTTTGTCTCCACCGTTGAAGCCGCCTTGCAAGAGGGCGAACAGGCGGTGGCCAAATCCACCGACAGCACCGGCACCATCGTCAGCGCGGTGCAGGAGCAAAAGCTGGCCAGCACCGAGATTGCCCAGAACATGGAGAAAGTGGCGCAGATGGCCGAGGAAAACACCGCCATCGTCAGCAATGTGGCGGACAGCTCGCGCTCGATGTCCGACATCGCCCAGAATCTGCATCAGGCGGTGCGTTTCTTCCGCATCTGAGCCGCCGGCGCGAGTCAAACATCAAAGCCGCCCTCCCGGGCGGCTTTTCATTTGCGCGCGCTCAGCGGGTTTCAACGCCACCCCGCCGACGCGCAGCAGATCGCAAACAGATGCTCAGATTTTTTCGTCGAAGCTGAACACAGGCGTGCCCTTCTTCAGCACCTCGCCGCGGAAGAAGGCCGGATGCTTGCGGTACATGTACAGCATGAGCAGCAGGCCGACCAAGGCCACCGTCACGCCCAGGATGAACACCAGACCCAGGCCGCCGATATGCGAGCCGCTGCCGAAAGCCGGATCCATGCTGTCCAGCGTGGTGCGGATCAGGGCGACGAACAGCAGGACGCCGCCCAGCCCCGGGCACAGGCCGCGCAACAGGAAATGGCGCGCCGAAGTCAGCGCCTGCTTGCGGAAATACCAGACGCAGGCAAAGGCCGTCAGGCCGTAATAGAAACACACCATCATGCCCAGCGCGGTAATGGTGTCGGACAGCACGTTTTCGCTCAAGACCCGCATCACCGCGTAAAACGCCGAAGCCACCAGCGCGGACACCACGGTGGCGTAAGCCGGCGCCTTGAAGCGAGACTCCACCACCGCGTATCTGGCCGGCAAGGCCTGGTAATGGCCCATCGCCAACATGGTGCGCGCCGGCGACATAAAGGTGGACTGCAGGGAGGCCGCGGAACTGGACATCACCGCCAGCGACAGCAGAATGGCCGCCGGCCCCATCACCGGCCCGGCCAGCGCGGTGAACACATTGGCGGCGATGGCCGGGTTGGCGAGGCCGGTGGCGTCCGTGCCCACGCCGGCGAAGGACACCACCGCCGCGCTGATCAACACATAAGAGCCCACCAGCAGCACCATCACCAGCGTGGCGGCCTTGCCGGACAGATTGGCGCGCTTGTCGCCGGTGGTCTCCTCGCTGATGGTCACCACCGTGTCCCAGCCCCAATAGGCGAAGATGGACACCGCCACCCCGGCGGCGAATTGGGAAAAGCTTTCCACGGCGAAGGGATTGAACCAGCTCCACTCCACCGGAATGGAATACGGATGGCCGCCGTCGGCGGCGGCGCTGAACGCCGCCCATGCGAACCAGGCCAGCACCAGCACCTGGAACGACACCAACACATACTGCACCCGTTTGGTGGATTGCAGGCCGCGACAGGAAATCCAGGTGGCCACCGCCATGAAACCAAGGCAGGAGACGATGTTCACCACCGTGTTGTCAGGCAGGGCCGCGATGTCCGGCCGCCCCAGCGCCTGGCCCAAGGCCAGATACATGAAATCCATCGCCACCGCGGCGGTGTTGGACAGCACCAGCACCGTGGACACCACCAGCCCCCAGCCGGCGATCCAGCCTATCCACGGCCCGAAGGCGCGCGTGGCCCAGGTGAAGGACGTCCCGGCGTCCGGCATCTCGCGGTTCAGCTCGCGGTAGCCTATCGCCACCAACAACATGGGAATGAAGCTGACGAAAAACACCGCCGGCATCTGCTTGCCCACCTGGGAGGCCGCCGGCCCCAGCGAGGCGGTCAGCGTGTACGCCGGCGCGCATACGGAAATGCCGATCACCACCAGCCCGAGAATGCCGATGGAGCCGGCGGGCAAACCCTTGGCGCTCAAGCCTCCCCCGTCCGGGGCCGGCAGCGCGTTGTCAACATTACGCATGGTGCATCTCCTTTGTCCGGGGCCGCGTCGCAACGTCGGCCCTCGCCTTGTTATGTGCCCGCGTCGGCGCTCAAGCGCCGTCGCGAATGCGCGCGTCCCGCCGTGTCCGCCGGCCGGTCCCGCTTATGGCAGGACCGCGCGCGTCAGGCGTGGTTGCATGGAGTATGCAGATAATTAACACAAAAACATCAAATGGCAAAAATAATAGACGCCACCAGCGTGGGACGATATGCTGGCTCGGCAAGATCCGGCCCCGCGCCGGCGCCTTGCGCCAGAGCCGGGCCTACCGGCCGCCGCATAAGAACCTGCTTACGATCTGCCGCGCGTTGGCGATACGGCGCAGGAAATAACCATGCAAAGAGAGAGAGAAGGAAGAGAACATGAATACCTGGAAGCACTGTCTGCTCGCGTTCGGCCTCGCCGGCGCCGCCCACGCCCAAGCCAATACCGTCAACGTCTACAACTGGTCCGACTACATCGCTCCCACCACCGTGCCGGCCTTCAGCAAGCAAACCGGCGTCAAGGTCAATTACAGCGTCTACGACAGCATGGAAACCCTGAACGCCAAGCTGATGACCGGCCGCTCCGGCTTCGATCTGGTGGTGCCGTCCAATAATGTGCTGGGCCTGGGCATCAAGGCCGGGCTGTTTCAGCCGCTGGACAAGAGCAAGATTCCCAACTACAAGAACATAGACCCGGCGCTGCTGAAAATGATGGAAGTGTCCGATCCGGGCAATAAATACGCGGTGCCGTATTTCTGGGGCGTGATCACCCTGGGCATCAATGAGGAAAAGGTCAAAAAAGCGCTGGGCGGCAAGCTGCCGGCCAATGAATGGGATCTGCTGTTCAAGCCTGAGTACGTGTCCAAGCTCAAATCCTGCGGCGTCAGCATTCTGGACTCCCCGTCCGAATTCTTCCCGATGGCGCTGCACTACTTCGGCAAGGACCCGGGCAGCACCAAGGAAGCCGACTACCGCGCCATCATGCCGCAGCTCAACGCCATGCGCGCCAGCGTCACCCGCATCTCCTCCTCCGGCTACATCAACGACATGGCCAGCGGCGAAGTCTGCCTGGCCATGGGCTACGGCGGCGACCTCAACATCGCCAAACGCCGCGCTGCGGACGCCAAGAACGGCGTCAAGGTGGTTCCGCTGATGCCCAAACAGGGCGTGGCCATCTGGGTGGACAGCATGGCCATCCCCAAGGACGCCAAGAACGTGGCCAACGCGCTGTCCTTCATCAACTACAGCCTGGAACCCAAGATCGCCGCGGACAACGCCAATACCGTGACCTTCGCCCCGGGCAGCCTGCCGGCGCGGCAGTTCGTCAACAAACAGTACCTGAACGACCGCTCCATCTTCCCCAATTCCGAAGACCTGAAAAACAGCTTCATTCAAAAGAGCGTGGGTCAGGAAACCCTGCGCATCTACGGCCGTTTCTGGCAAAACTTCAAGCTGGGCCGCAGCTGAAGCCGCGCAGCTCCACCAAAGCACAACAGCCGCTCAAAGCGGCTGTTGTGCTTTAAAACGCGGTCAGATGTCGGCGCTCAAGCCAGCAACTGGCGCAACACATAGGGCAGGATGCCGCCGTGCCGGTAGTAATCCACCTCCACCGGCGTGTCGATGCGCAGCAGCAAGGGCAGTTCGCGTTCGCCGCCGGCGGCGTCGCGGATCAGCAAATGCACCCGCTGCTGCGGCGCGATGCCGTCCTCCAGCCCGCGCAGCTCGAAGGTTTCGTCGCCCTTGAGGCCGGCGGCGCTGTCCCCGTCCAGGAACTGCAGCGGCAACACCCCCATGCCCACCAGATTGGAACGGTGAATGCGTTCGAAGCTCTTGGCCACCACCGCGCGCACGCCCAGCAGGCGCGTGCCCTTGGCCGCCCAGTCCCGGCTGGAGCCGGTGCCGTACTCCTCGCCGGCGAAGATCAGCGTGGGCGTGCCGGCGCGCACATAACTCATCGCCGCGTCGTAGATGGCCATTTGCTCGCCGTCCGGCTGCAGCAGGGTCAGGCCGCCCTCCACCGGCTTGCCGTCGGCGTCCGGCGCCAGCATCAGGTTGCGGATGCGCACATTGGCGAAAGTGCCGCGCATCATCACCTCGTGATGGCCGCGCCGCGAGCCGTAGCTGTTGAAATCGCCGGGCGAGATGCCCTGCCCCTGCAGATACAGGCCGGCCGGCGAGCTCGGCTTGATCGAACCGGCCGGGCTGATGTGGTCGGTGGTCACCGAATCCCCGAAGATCGCCAAGGCGCGCGCGCCGCGGATCGGCGGCTGCGGCGCGGGCTGCATCGCGAAATCCTGGAAGAACGGCGGTTCGGCGATATAGCTGGACGCCTCCCAGCCATAGACCTCGCCCGCGCTGGCGGCGATATCGTTCCACAGCGGGTTGCCGCTGGCGAAATCCTGGTACAAGCGGCGATACGTGGTCGCGTCCGTCGCTTGCAGCAAGGCGGCGCCCACCTCCTGCTGGCTGGGCCAGACATCGCGCAGATACACCGGCTTGCCGTCCACGCCGACGCCCAAGGGCTCATGCTCCAGATCGATGTCCACCCGGCCGGCGATGGCGAAGGCCACCACCAGCGGCGGACTCATCAGGAAGTTGGCCTTGATCGCCGGATGAATGCGCGCCTCGAAGTTGCGGTTGCCGGACAGCACCGACGCGCAGATCAGATCCTGCCCGCTGACCTCGCTCTCCAGCTGCGGCTCCAGCGGGCCGGCGTTGCCGATGCAGGTGGTGCAGCCGTAGGCGGCTACGCGGAAACCCAGCTGCTCCAGCGGCGCCAGCAAATGCGCCTTGCCCAGGTAGTCGGTCACCACCCGCGAGCCGGGGGCCAGCGAGGTCTTGATGTGACCGGCCACGCTCAGGCCGCTGGCCACCGCCTTCTGCGCCAGCAGGCCGGCGGCCAGCATCACCCCGGGGTTGGAGGTGTTGGTGCAAGAGGTGATCGCCGCGATCAGCACCGAACCGTGACGCAGCTTGCCGCTGAAGCCGCCGGCGCCCGCCTTGCCGTAACCGCCGGTTTTGGCCGGCTGGTGCAAGAGCTCGTTGAAACGCGTCTTCAAGTCCGGCAGGGCGATGCGGTCCTGCGGCCGGCGCGGGCCGGCCACGCTGGGCGCGACCGTGGCCAGATCCAGCTCCAGCACGCTGCTGTAATCGATTTCGCCCTCCTGCGGCATGCCGAACATTTGCTGCGCCTGGAAATAGCGGCGGAACGCGTCCACTTCCGCCTCGCTGCGGCCGGTGGCGGTCAGATAGGCGGCGGTCTGCTCGTCCGGCGGGAAGAAGCCCATGGTGGCGCCGTACTCCGGCGCCATGTTCGCCAGCGTGGCGCGGTCCTGCAGAGTCAGCGAGGCCGCGCCGGCGCCGTAGAACTCCACGAACTTGCCCACCACCTGCGCCTTGCGCAGCATTTCGGTCACGGTCAGCACCAGATCGGTGGCGGTCACGCCCTCGCGCAGCCGGCCCTTCAAATGCACGCCCACCACGTCCGGCGTCAGGAAATACACCGGCTGGCCCAACATGCCGGCCTCCGCCTCGATGCCGCCCACGCCCCAGCCCACCACGCCCAGGCCGTTGATCATGGTGGTGTGCGAGTCCGTGCCCACCAGGCTGTCCGGGTAATAGACCCCGCCCTTGCTCAACACTCCGCGCGCCAGATACTCCAGGTTCACCTGGTGGACAATGCCGATGCCCGGCGGCACCACCTTGAAGGTGTCGAAGGCCTGCATCCCCCATTTGATGAAACGGTAGCGTTCCGCGTTGCGGCGGAATTCCAGTTTCATGTTAAGGTCCAAGGCGTTGTTCTCGCGGAAGTGGTCGATCTGCACCGAGTGGTCCACCACCAGGTCCACCGGCACCAGCGGTTCGATGCGCTTGGGCGGCTTGCCGAAGCGCTCGGCCACCGAACGCATCGCCGCCAGATCGCACAGCAGCGGCACGCCGGTGAAATCCTGCAGCACGATGCGCGCCACCACAAAGGGGATCTCCTCGCTGCGCGGCGCCTGCGGCCGCCAGCCGGCCAACTGCCGCACATGCTCCTCGGCTACTCGCTGGCCGTCCAGATGGCGCAGCAAAGACTCCAGCACGATGCGCAGCGACACCGGCAGCCGGCCGACATCGCCGACGCCCAGCTCCGCCAGCGCCGGCAGCGAATGGAATTGACAGGACTGGCCCGAGGCCAGGGTAAAGGAACGCAAAGTGGATTCGGAACGAAGCGACATGAAGGACTCCTGTTGAAAGCCAAGATGCAAGCTAAGAACCTGTTTACGACCCGCCGCGCCGCGGCGGGATGTTAGACAAAGGCCTTGAAACCCGCTTCGAAACGCTCATGCGCCACCTGCGCATTTTGCTTTCTTAGCGGTTTTCGCCTGGTCTCGCGGGATCGTAAACACGCACTCAAGGGCGAAAACCATGGGAGCGCCTCGACAAGCGGTCTGTCCGAGGCGCTCCGCCTCATGTTCAGACCGGGAAAAGGGTCAATGGTTCAGCCCTTAACTTGCATTTAGCATACAATCGAAACCTCATTCCCGTGCGAAAGGCATGCCATGACACACAGAATAGAACACGATTCCTTCGGCGACATCGAAGTCCCCGCCAACGCGCTGTGGGGCGCGCAGACCCAGCGCTCGCTCGGCCACTTCGCCATCTCCAGCGAAACCATGCCGCCGGAACTGATCCTGGCGCTGGCCCAGGTCAAACGCGCCGCCGCGCTGGCCAACCGCGAACTGGGCAAACTGCCGGCGGACAAGGCCGACGCCGTCGCCGCCGCCGCCGACGAAGTCCTGGCCGGCAAACATCCGGACGCCTTCCCGCTGTCGGTATGGCAAACCGGCTCCGGCACTCAGAGCAATATGAATATGAACGAGGTGCTGGCCAACCGCGCATCCGAACTGCTGGGCGGCGAGCGCGGCCCGGGCCGGCTCGTCCACCCCAACGACGACGTCAACCGCGGCCAGTCCTCCAACGACATCTACCCCACCGCCATGCACGTGGCCGCCGCGCGCGCGGTGCACGACAGGCTGCTGCCGGCGCTGGGCCGGCTGCGCGCCGCGCTGACGGACAAGGCGGCCGCCTTCGCCGACATCGTCAAGATAGGCCGCACCCATTTGCAGGACGCCACTCCGCTGACCCTGGGCCAGGAGCTGTCCGGCTGGGTGGACCAGCTGGAGCAAGCCGAACACGCCGTCCGCGCCGCGCTGCCCGGCCTCTACCAGTTGGCCGTGGGCGGCACCGCCGTCGGCACCGGCCTCAACACCCATCCGGAGTTCGGCCCGCGCGTGGCCGCGGAGCTCAATCGCGCCTGCGGCCTGCCCTTCGCCAGCGCCGGCAACAAGTTCGCCGCGCTGGCCGGCCACGACGCGCTGGTGCACTCCCACGGCGCGCTCAAGCAACTGGCCACGGCGCTGATCAAGATCGCCAACGACATCCGCTGGCTGGCCTCCGGCCCGCGCAGCGGCCTGGGCGAATTGCTGATCCCGGAAAACGAGCCGGGCAGCTCCATCATGCCGGGCAAGGTCAACCCCACTCAGTGCGAGGCGATGACCATGTTGTGCTGCCAGGTGCTGGGCAACGACGTGGCGCTGTCCATCGGCGCCGCCTCCGGCAATTTCGAATTGAACGTGTTCAAGCCGCTGATCGTCCACAATTTCCTGCAAAGCGCGCGCCTGCTGTCAGACGGCATGGACAGCCTCAACCATCATTGCGTGCGCGGCATGCAGGCCAACCGCCCGCGCATCGAGCAATTGCTGGAGCAATCGCTGATGCTGGTCACCGCGCTCAACCCGCACATCGGCTACGACAAGGCCGCCGCCATCGCCAAGCTGGCCCACGCCAACGGCGGCACCCTCAAGCAGGCGGCGCTGGAGCTGGGTTATGTGACGGCGGAGCAGTTTGATCAGTGGGTGGATCCGAAGGCGATGATCTAAGCTCTTTTTCAGTGCGCTGAACCTGGCTTGGCGCACAGAAAACCGCGCATCCTGGCTGCCCCAGGCTTCTGCGACAGTCCTCCGCGCGGATATCGCTACGCTCCACCCACCCTACCCATGGCAAACCACCGCGCGTAGGGAGGGAGGAGCCATAAGCGATACCCGCCAGCATTCGCGGCTTTGCTCATACGGCGTTCAGTCGAACAAACCCAAGGTTCGCGGCAGCGGCTGAGGCGCCGGCTTGGGCGCGCCCTGGCGCGGCGCCAGCGGCGCGTCCTCGGCGCGCATCTCCTCCGCCGGATACAGCCGCAGCAAGCGCTGCGCGTCCTCCGGCCTCCGCGCCGTCAGCCAGGCCTGGTAATCCTCCGGCCGCACAATCACCAGCGAACGCTTCTCGTCCTCCGGCTTGTGGGTGCGGCGCATCAGCGCGTGCGCCTCGGCGTTGACCGTCAATTGGGTGAAGGCGTGGCTGATCGAACCGTCCGGCTCCGACCAGGCCCGCCACAGCCCGGCCACCGCGAACGGCGCGTCGTCGACCAGGCCGATGCGCCAACGCACCGCGCGGCCGCTTTCATACGATGGTTCGAAAAAGGCCCGCATCGGCACCAGGCAACGCTGACCGGCCCGCCACGGGTAGCGGAAGTTTTTCAGTTCGGCCACGGTTTCCGAACGCGCGTTGGTGGTGGACAGCCGCATGCCGTCCGGCTGATGACGCTTGGGCACCAGGCCGTAATTGCCCAGCCGCGGCTCCAGGCCCCGGCGGCCGGCCACGATGAAGGGCGCGGCGTAATCCTGCCAGGCCTCTTCTTGCCAAAGCAGCTCGCCGGCCTCCACGCCGAACAACGGCAGTTGATCCGGATGGGGACATAGATAATTGACGCACATCGGTCCAGTCTACCGGATATCGCGCCGGCCGGCCCGCCTCAGCGGTTTGACAAGGCCGGCCCAAGCGGCCACCATAAGGCCACTATGCGCCGTTTCGCCCCCTTCTCCAGCCAAGATTGGATTGACGCCTTTTTTTGAGGCGGGTTGGCGCGCGGCCAGACGAAGCCCGGCAACCCGCCCCAACCGGCGGGTTTTTTCATATATGCCCCTCTCCCAAGGAGACTGTCATGCCAAGCAATGAACAATTCAAAGATACGGCCACTGAGGCGACACTGCACTTGGTTTGCGGCAAAATCGCGGCGGGCAAGTCCACGCTGACCCGCCGCCTGTCCGATCAGCCCCGCACCGTGCTGATCAGCGAAGACGACTGGCTGGCCAAGCTCTATCCCGGCGAGATCCGCACGCTGACCGACTATGTGCGCCGCTCGCAGTCGCTGAAAGACGCGCTGGCGCCCCATGTCTCCGCTCTGCTGCGGCAGGGCCTGTCCGTGGTGCTGGACATGCCAGCCAACACCCTGGACAGCCGTCGCTGGATGCGCGAGCTGATCGAGTCCAGCGGCGCCGCCCACCAGCTGCACCATCTGGACGTCAGCGACGAGGCCTGCAAGGCGCGCTTGCGCCAGCGCAACGCCAAGGGCTCCCACCCGTTCAGCGTCAGCGAAGCGGAGTTCGACCACATCACCCGCTACTTCGTGCCGCCCAGCCCGCAGGAAGGCTTCAACGTCGTGGCCCATCTCAGCGCCGAGGCTTGAAACGCGCCTGCCGTCCCTGCGAAAAACGCCGGCTTGCCGGCGTTTTTTCATGGCCGCGCAAGCGGCGGCGATCGCTCCTCCGCCCCAGGCATGGCCTGTCGGATATATAAATCAATAACCATATGACAGCTTACCAGCCGGATATATTTAGGCTTGAATAGCAAACATGAACACCACCGAAATCCGCCGCCACAAGCTGGGCCTGTTGATCGAACGCGATTTTGACGGAACCGTTTCCCGACTCGCGGAGCTGATCGATCGCCGCCCTCCGCAAATCTACCGCCTGTTCTCGGACGCTCCCAGCGGCCGCGGCATGGGAGAACACCTGGCCCGCCACATCGAAAACCGGCTGAACCTGCCCCGCTACTGGCTGGATCAGGAAGGCGACATCGACGCCCTGCCGCCGCTGCACGCGCGGGTGGCGGAGTTCGAGGCCGCGCTGTCGGAACGCGCCTTGCTGCAGTTGTTGATCGACGATCTGCATCGCGGCGTGCGCGGGCAGACTCTCAGCCGCAAAGCGCTGATCAGCCTGCGCGGCATGGTGGAAGCGCTGACTCAGGAGCCCCCTCAGCCGCAGCCGGCGGACGCTTGGGCGGGCGGCGCGGCGGAATGAGCCGGCGCGCGGCCATGGGCCGATACGCAACACTCCGCCGTAGATAACCTAGTGGTTATTGTTGCTTAATATCTTTATTGATAGGCTATGCCGATCGCCTTGTGAGGAATGGAGATTGGCATGACCTTCCCGCCGCTTCGCCCCCGGCTTACCGACTACGGCAGCTGCATCGCCGTGGAGAGCCTGCGCCTGCTCAAACCCCTGCCCGTGGTCAAGGCCGCGCTGCACACCCCCAAGGGCGTGCTGCCGCGCCGGGTCTGCGCGGTCAGCATCCAGCGCCGGAGATTGTGGGCGGACCGCCACACCGGCGCGCTTTACTGCGCGGAAACCGGCTACAGCCTGCGCCACACCAATCTGCGCCTCCAGGTGTGCCCGCAAGCGCTCAGCGTTTGAACGCCGCCATGCCCTTATCCACTCAAGCGGAACGCGCCGTCGCCGCCAGCGCCATGGACACGCTGCAATCGCTGGCCTCGCTGATGCGCGCGATCGAACGCCTGAACGAAACGGCTGACTCTCAAACGCGCGAGCACATCGCCCAACTCTGCCGGCTGGCGGCGGAGATGGCGCAGGACGCCCACAATGAGCTGGATCTGATCCTGGAGCGGGCGGCCCAGGCCGGCCGCGACGCCGCGACGCGCGCTTAGAACCTGTTTACGATCTGCTGCGCTTCGTGAAACCGGGCGCGGCGAGTAGCACTTCGAAATACTCATTTCTCAGCGGTTTTCGCCTTGTCTCGCTCTTGCTCGCGAGATCGTAAACACGTTCTTAGAAGCGGCTTACGAAGCCGCTTAAACCCAGCCGCCCAGCATCAACACTCCGCACGCGGCGATGCCGCCGCCGGCGACGCGCCCCAGCCGCTCGCCCAAGGCAAGGCGCGTTTCCGTCCGTCCCAGCAGCAAGCCGGCCGCGTGCAGCAGGCCGGAGGCCAGCACGAAACCGGCGGCGTAAGCCAGGCCGGAGGCGTCGTGCGGCATTTCCTGGCCGTGGGCGACGCCGTGCAGCAAGGCGAAGCCGGTGATCGCCGCCAAGGCCAGGCCGCGCCGCGGCTGCAAGGCGAAGGTCAGCAGCAGGCCCAGCGCGATCACGCTGGCGGCGATGCCGCTTTCCAGCGCCGCCACGCTCACGCCCAGCCAGCCCAACGCGCCGCCCGCGGCCAACATGGCCATGAAGGTCAAGGGCCCTTGCCAGCGAGCCGCGCCGCCCAGCCGCCACGACCACAAACCCACCGCCAGCATGGCCAGCAAATGGTCCAACCCGCCAAACGGGTGCGCGAGGCCGCTGGAAAAGCCGGCGGCGGCGTGGCCGGGGTGAGCCTGGGCCAGTCCGCTGGCCAGCAATAGCGCCAGCGCGGCCGGCGTGAATTTACGCAGAAAGGTCATTTTCAGCTCCCGAGAGGTCAAGTTGCAGCATGCCCTGGGTTTCGATGAAGGCGATGATGTCGTTCAGCCCCTGGCCAAGCTTGAGATTGGAGAACACGAAGGGCCGTTCGCCGCGCATGCGGCCGGCGTCGCGCGCCATCACCTCCAGCGAGGCCCCCACCAGCGGCGCCAGATCGATCTTGTTGATCACCAGCAGGTCCGACTTGCAGATGCCCGGCCCGCCCTTGCGCGGAATCTTGTCGCCGGCGGACACGTCGATCACGTACAGCGTCAGATCGGACAGCTCCGGGCTGAAGGTGGCGGCCAGATTGTCGCCGCCGCTTTCAATGAAGATCAGGTCTAGGCCGGGATGGCGCGCGTTCAGCCGCGCCACCGCCTCCAGATTGATGGACGCGTCTTCGCGGATGGCGGTGTGCGGGCAGCCGCCGGTCTCGACGCCGATGATGCGATCCGCCGCCAGCGCCTGGTGCTGGACCAGGAATTGGGCGTCTTCCTGGGTGTAGATGTCGTTGGTGACGGCGGCGACATTGTATTTGTCGCGCAGCGCCGCGCACAGCGCCCAGGTCAGATGGGTCTTGCCCGAGCCCACCGGCCCGCCTATGCCCACCCGCAACGGCCCGCGGCCCTGGGCGAGTCCTGTCGTGTTCATTGCTTTCTCCTTGAGATAGCGGCCTCCGGCTCAAGACCGGAACAGCCTGCTGTACTGGGTTTCATGCTTCATCGCCGCCCAGGCGAGGCCGGGGGCGAAATTGCTCAGTTGGTCCGCCGGCAGCCGCCGCGCCTCGGCGCCGGCGGCGGCCGCCGCCGGCAACAAGGCCGACAATAATTGCTGGCCGGCCGTCTGCCCCATCGGCATCGCCTTGAGCAGAACCGTGACCTGGTTCTCCAGCCAGCCCCATAGATACGCGTCCACCGCGCCGGCCTCGTCCACGCCCAAGGCGCGCGCCGCCTGCGCCCAAACCGCCGGCAGCGCCAGCTCCGCTTGTTCCAGGCCGGCCGGCCACGGCAAACCGGCGCATTCCGGCAACGCTTGCAGCAGGCGGCGCAGCGAATACCCCATCTGCACGGTCTCCTGCCTCAGTTCGCGGCTGTCGCGGCTGGCCAGCAATTGCTGGTTGATCCGCGTCAGCGCCGGCTGCTCGTCGGCGGCCAGCGCGCGCCAGGCCTGGGCCAGCAGCGCGGCTTCGAAACGGGACAGCGGTCCTTGCAGCGCATCGCCCAGCCAGGCGGCGGCGCTGGCGGCGTCATGCACCAGGCCCAGCTCCAGCGCGCTCTCCAGCCCTTGCGAATAGCTATAAGCGCCGATAGGCAGGCCGGGGCTGGCCAGCCGCATCAGTTGCAGCCGCGCCAGCGCGCTCATGCCGCGCCGTACTGATGCAGCCGCGGCGGATACTGGAAGGCCGCCTCCTTGCCGTGGGAGTGATGGTGGCCGCCGCCGTAAGCGCCGGACTCCGGCTGGAACGGCGCGTCGATTTTCCGCACTTGCGCGCCCATCTGCTCCAGCATCCGCGCCAGCACCTCGTCGTCCAACAGCCGCAGCCAGCCCTCGCCCACTTGCAGATGCACATGGCGGTTGCCCAGGTGGTAGGCGGCGCGGGTCAGCGCGACGGCGTCGGCGCAACAGACATGCAGCAAGGACTCCGTCGCGGCCGCCACCCTCACCCGGCGGCCATCCTCGGCCTGCAACACCTCGCCGTCGGCCAGCGGCGGCCCCGGTTCCAGAAACAGGCCGCAGTCTTCGCCGGCGGCGCTGCGGGTGCGCAGCCGGCGCTTGCCGCGCAGTTCGTAACTCATCAGCAACTCATCGTCCCAGGCGCTCGCATCGTCGGCGCGGCGTGTCAGCAACAACATGGCATCCTCTCAAAACAAGAAATAACGCTGCGCCAGCGGCAGGCGCTCGGCCGGTTCGCACCACAGCAATTCGCCGTCGGCGCGCACCTGGTAGTTTTGCGGGTCCACCTCGATATGCGGCAGGTAATTGTTGTGGATCAGATCGGCCTTGCTCAGCTGACGGCAGCCCCGCACCGCCACCAGCCGCTTGCGCAGGCCCAGTTCCGCGCCGACGCCGGCCTGCAGCGCCGCCTGCGACACGAAGGTGACGCTGCCGCGCGCCACCGCCGCGCCGCAGCTGCCGAACATCGGCCGGTAGTGCACCGGCTGCGGCGTCGGGATGCTGGCGTTGGGATCGCCCATCGCGGCGGCGGCGATGACGCCGCCCTTGAGGATCAGGCTGGGCTTGACCGCGAAGAAGGCCGGCCGCCACAGCACCAGATCGGCCAGCTTGCCGGCTTCGACGCTGCCCACCTCGTGGGCGATGCCGTGGGTCAGGGCCGGATTGATGGTGTACTTGGCCAGGTAGCGCTTGACCCGGAAATTGCTGTGGCCGGGGCCGTCGCCCGGCAAGGGGCCGCGCTGGCGCCGCATCTTGTCCGCCGTCTGCCAGCAGCGCAGTATGGTTTCCCCCACCCGCCCCATCGCCTGGCTGTCCGAGGACATCATCGCGAAGGCGCCCAGATCGTGCAGGATGTCCTCGGCGGCGATGGTTTCGCGCCGGATGCGGCTTTCGGCGAAGGCCACGTCCTCGGCGATGCCCGGGTCCAGGTGATGGCAGACCATCAACATGTCCAGGTGCTCGTCTATGGTGTTGACCGTGAACGGCCGGGTGGGATTGGTGGAGCTGGGCAGCACATTGGCGTGGCCGCAAGCCTTGATGATGTCCGGCGCGTGGCCGCCGCCGGCGCCCTCGGTGTGATAGGTGTGGATGGCGCGGCCCTTGAACGCGGCCAGCGTGGCCTCGACGAAGCCGGATTCGTTCAGGGTGTCGGTGTGGATGGCCACTTGCACGTCCATCTCGTCCGCCACCGTCAGGCAGTTGTCTATCGCCGCCGGGGTGCTGCCCCAGTCTTCGTGCAGCTTGAGGCCGATGGCGCCGGCGCGCACTTGCTCGCGCAGCGGCTCCGGCAGGCTGGCGTTGCCCTTGCCGGTGAAGCCCAGATTCATCGGAAAGGCTTCCGCCGCTTCCAGCATCCGCCCCAGATGCCACGGCCCCGGCGTGCAGGTGGTGGCCTTGCTGCCGGTGGCCGGCCCGGTGCCGCCGCCTATCATGGTGGTGACGCCGGACATCAGGGCGTCTTCGATCTGCTGCGGGCAGATGAAGTGGATGTGGCTGTCGATGCCGCCGGCGGTGACGATCATGCCTTCGGCGGCGATGATTTCGGTGGCGGCGCCGATGGCGATGTCGACGCCGGGCTGGATGTCCGGATTGCCCGCCTTGCCGATGGCGGCGATGCGGCCGTCCTTGAGGCCGATGTCGGCCTTGACGATGCCCCAGTGGTCCAGGATCAGCGCATTGGTCAACACCGTGTCGGCCACTTCCGCCGCCAGGCCCTGGCCCTGGCCCATGCCGTCGCGTATCACCTTGCCGCCGCCGAACTTCACCTCCTCGCCGTACACGGTGTAATCGCGCTCCACTTCCACCCACAATTCGGTGTCGGCCAAGCGCACCCGGTCGCCGACGGTGGGGCCGAACATCTCGGCGTACGCCTGTCTGCTGATTTTCATAAGGCCCCCATCACCTTGCCCTGAAAGCCGTACACCCGGCGCCGGCCGGCCAGCTCCACCAGCTCCACGCTGCGGACCTGCCCGGGCTCGAAGCGCACCGCGGTGCCCGCGGCGATGTTCAGCCGGCAGCCGCGGGCGGCCTCGCGGTCAAACTGCAAGGCGTCGTTGGTTTCAGCGAAGTGATAATGCGAGCCCACCTGGATCGGCCTGTCGCCGGTATTGGCCACCGTCAGCGTCAGGGTGTGGCGGCCGGCGTTGAGCTCGATCTCGCCCTCGGCGGCCTGGATCTGTCCGGGAATCATCGCGGCCTCCTCATACAATGGGCTGGTGGACAGTGACCAGCTTGGTGCCGTCCGGAAAAGTGGCTTCCACCTGGATGTCGGCGATCATCTCGGCCACGCCGTCCATCACGTCCTCGCGGCCCAGCAAGGTGGCGCCGTAATGCATCAGCTCCGCCACGCTGCGCCCGTCGCGCGCGCCCTCCATGACGGCGGCGCTGATATAGGCCACCGCCTCCGGATAATTCAGCTTCAGGCCGCGCGCGCGGCGGCGCTCCGCCAGCAGGCCGGCGGTGAAGATCAAGAGCTTGTCTTTTTCTCTGGGCGTCAATTCCATCGTGAAGTCCCATTTCTCATTGAAGGGTCAAGTCGCCCAGATGCGCGGCTCCTGCGCCGCGCGGCCGTGGGTGAACGGGTAAAGCAAGCGCCGCGCCCGCCGCAGCCAATGATGGGCGGCTTCGGCGCTGTCGCCGATGAAGCGCGCCAGCCAGACGTCCGGCAGTTGGCTGGCGGCGGCGCGGCCCGCCAGCGGCAGCGCCAATACCGCCTGATGCAAGGCCTCCGGCAGCGCCGGCCCGGCCCACAACAGCAGGCCGACCGCGGTCTGGCCGCCCATTCCGACCGCCGCGTCCAGCATGCGGTCGCCGCCGGCCAAGGCGGCGCGCTCGCACCAGATCAAGCGGCCGTCGCGTTCTATGTCCAGGCTTTGACGCCAGAGACCGCGGTCGAAGCGCTCGCCGCAGGCCGGCCGCCCCAGACAGAGCACGTCGCCATACAGCAGCGCGGCGTCGCCCTGCAGCTGGACACGGCCTTGCAAGCTCACCTCGGCGCCGGCGAACAGAATGGTTTCCAGCGGCAGCCATTCCAACCGCGCGCCGGCGGCCAAAGACAGCTCCAGCCGCTGGCTGGCCGGGCGGCCGAAGCCGTCGTACCACTTGGCGGCGCCGGGGCTGGTCAGCAGCGCGTCCGCGCCCTCTTCCAAAGTCACCGTCAGGCTCAGGCTGTCGCCGCCGGCCATGCCCCCCGGCGGATGCACGATGATGTGCTGGCACTGGCCGGCGTCGTCGGTGAAGTGGCGCTGCACCCGCAAGGGGCCGCAATGCCGCCGCCGCACCGGAATGGTGCGTCCGTCGCGGCGCCGGTAGCTCAGCTCCAGTTCGGCGGCCCAGGGCGGCGGCAGGCCGACTGCGGCGGCATCGCGTCGCATCGCTCAGATCGCCAGCAGCCCGCGCACGCCGTCCGCCCGCATGGCCTCGCCCAGGCCGCTTTGCACCACTGCGCCGCGCGCCATCACCAGGTAGCGGTCCGCCAGCGCCTCGGCGAAGTCGTAATACTGTTCCACCAGCAGGATGGCCATCTCGCCCCCGGCCGCCAATTGGCGGATCGCCGCGCCGATCTGCTTGATGACGGAGGGCTGAATGCCCTCGGTCGGCTCGTCCAGCATCAGCAGCGACGGCCGCCCGGCCAAGGCGCGGCCAATCGCCAATTGCTGCTGCTGGCCGCCGGACAGGTCGCCGCCGCGGCGGCCGCGCATCTCGTACAGCACCGGAAACATCTCGAACACGCTGTCCGGCAAGCGGCGGCCGGCCGCGCCGGAGAAACGCGCCAGACCCAGGCGCAGGTTTTCCTCCACCGTCAGCCGCGGAAAGATTTCGCGCCCCTGCGGCACATAGGCGATGCCGCGTGCCGCGCGCTGATGCGGCGCCAGCGCGGCGATGTCCTCGCCGCGCCAGCGCATGCGCCCGCCGCGTATCGGCAATTGCCCGCTCAGGCATTTGAGCAGCGTGCTCTTGCCCGCGCCGTTGCGCCCCAGCAGGCAGGTGATCCGCCCCGTCTCGGCGCGCAGGCTGATCCCGCGCAGGATGCGGCTGCCGCCGTAATACTGTTCCAGTCCGTCGATTTCCAGCATGTCAGCGCCCCAGATACACTTCGATCACCCGCTCGTCCGCCTGCACCTGCCGCAGCGTCCCCTCCGCCAGCACCGCGCCTTCGGCCAGCACCGTCACCCGGCCGCCCAGGCTGGCGACGAAATCCATATCGTGTTCCACCACCATCAGGGAGTGCTCGCCCTTCAGGCTCAGCAGCAGCTCCGCGGTCTGTTCGGTTTCGGCGTCGCTCATGCCGGCCACCGGCTCGTCCAGCAAGAGCAGCTTGGGTTGCTGAGCAAGCAGCATGCCAATCTCCAGCCATTGCTTTTGGCCGTGCGACAGCAGGCCGGCCAGCCTGCCGCGCTGCTCCTGCAGCCGCACCCGTTCCAGCAGCTCGTCGACGCGGCGGCGCTGAGCCGCGCCCAGCCGCGCGCGCAGGCTGGCGCGCACCGAGCGGTCTCCGGCCAGCGCCAGCTCCAGGTTGTCCGCCACCGTCATCGCCTCGAACACCGTGGGCTTCTGGAATTTGCGCCCTATGCCCAGTTGGGCGATCTCGGCCTCGTCGTATCTGCGCAGGTCCAGGGTCTGGCCGAAGAACACGCTGCCGGCGTCCGGCCGGGTCTTGCCGGTGATCACATCCATCATCGTGGTCTTGCCGGCGCCGTTGGGGCCGATCACCACGCGCAATTCGCCGACGGCGATCGACAGCGTCAAACGGTTCAGCGCGCGGTAACCGTCGAAATCAACTATGACATCGTCAAGATATAATATCTGTCCGTGCCGAATGTCCAGCCCCGGCGTCAATGGTCGGGACAAGCCCACCGCCTCGCCCTCCCACTGTCCGCGCGGAACGGTATTTTCGCTTGTTGTATTCATGTAGCATATCCGGGAAATCAATAAACGCGCGGCCGCCTCAAGCGCCGCGGCCTCGCGCCAGCCAGCCCATCAAGCCGCGCGGCAGCAACAGGGTGCCGGCGATGAACAGCCCGCCCAGGAAGAACAGCCAGTACTCCGGAAAGGCCACGGTGAACCAGCTCTTGGCGGCGTTGACCAAGACGGCGCCCAGCACCGGTCCGATCAAGGTGCCGCGGCCGCCCACCGCCACCCAGACGGCGGCCTCGATCGAATTGCCCGGCGACATCTCGCCCGGATTGATGATGCCGGCCTGCGGCACGTACAAGGCCCCGGCCAGGCCGCAGAGCATGGCGGACAACACCCATACCGCCAGCTTGTAGTCTTGCGGCCGGTAGCCGCAGAACATCAGCCGCGACTCGGCGTCGCGCACCGCGGTGAGCACACGGCCGAACTTGCCGCGCGTCAGCCGGAACGCCCCCAGCAAAGCCAGCGACAGCAAGAGCGCGCTGAGGACGAACAGCCAGGCGCGGGTGGCCGGCTCGGCGATGCCGAAGCCCAGGATGCGCTTGAAGCCGGTAAAGCCGTTATTGCCGCCAAAACCGGTTTCGTTGCGGAAGAACAGCAGCATCGCCGCATAGGTCAGCGCCTGGGTGATGATGGAAAAATACACGCCGCGGATGCGGGAACGGAAAGCCAGCCAGCCAAAGCCCAGCGCCAACAATCCAGGCGCGCCCACCGCCAGGCACAGGGCCCAGGCCAGGTGTTCGCTGCCCTGCCAGAACCACGGCAGCGTCCGCCAGTCCAGCGACACCATGAAATCCGGCAGCGCGCTCTGGTAGACGCCGTCGCCGCCGATCTGACGCATCAGATACATGCCCATGCCGTAGCCGCCCAGCGCGAAGAACAGGCCGTGGCCCAGGCTGAGCAAGCCGGCATAGCCCCAGACCAGGTCCAAGGCCAAGGCCAGCGCCGCGTAGCACAGAATCTTGCCCGCCAGGGTCAGAACATAGGCCGACACCCGCCAGCCGCTGTCCGCCGGCGCGAACACATGCAGCAAGGGCAAGGCCAGCAGACCGAGCCAGACCAGCACCAGCGCCGCCGCGCCCCAGCGCCGTCGGCCCAGGCCGGACAAGAGCCGTAAAGAGTAAGGAAGATGCATGGCGGCTCCTAATCCACGGCCCGGCCCTTGAGGGCGAACAGGCCTTGCGGACGTTTTTGGATGAACAGAATGATGCCGGCCAGGATCAGAATCTTGCCCAGCACCGCGCCCAGCGCCGGCTCCAACAGCTTGTTGGCCACGCCCAGGCCCAGCGCGCCCCATGCCGCGCCGGCCAGCTGGCCCACGCCGCCCAGCACCACCACCATGAAGCTGTCGACGATATAGCCCTGACCCAGGTCCGGGCCGACATTGCCGATCTGGCTCAGCGCCACCCCGCCCAGGCCGGCGATGCCGCTGCCCAGGCCGAAGGCCAACATGTCCACCCGCCCGGTGGCCACGCCCAGGCTGTCCGCCATGCGCCGGTTCTGAGTCACCGCGCGCACGAACAGGCCCAGCCGGCTGCGGTTCAGCGCCAGCCAGACCAGGCCCAGCGTCAGCGCGGAGAACAGAATGACGGCGATGCGGTTGTAGGGCAGCGTCAGCGCCGGGCTCAAGGCCCAGCCGCCGTTCAGCCAGCCGGGGTTGGCCACCGCCACGTTCTGCGCTCCAAACAAGGTCCGCACCAGCTGCATCAACACCAGGCTGATGCCCCAGGTGGCCAGCAGCGTTTCCAGCGGGCGGCCGTAGAGGTGGCGGATCACCAGCCTCTCCAGCGCCATGCCCACGGCGGCGGTCAGCAGGAAGGCCGCCGGCAGGGCCAGCGCCAGATAGGCGTCGGCGGCGGCCGGCCAGCGGCTGTGGAACAGGCTTTGCGCCGCGTAGGCGACATAGGCCCCCAGCATCAGCATCTCGCCATGCGCCATATTGATCACGCCCAGCAGGCCGTAAGTGACGGCCAGGCCCAAGGCCGCCAGCAGCAGCACCGAACCCAAGCTGAGGCCGGCGAAGGCCGCGCCCAGCAGATTGTCTATCCGCACGCTGGCGCGGATGGCCGCTTGCGCCCGCGTTGCGGCGGCCCGCACTTCGGCATCGTTTTCCGCGGCGGCGTCGGTCAAGGGCGCCAGCAAGGCCAAGGCCGCCGGATCGCCGCTGTCCGCCAGCGCCATGGCGGCGGCACGCCGCTGCGCCGGGTCCGGACTGCTCAGCGACAGGCGGGCGCCGGCCTGATCAACGAGCTGTACAAGGTGGGGTTTTCCATTTCCGAATCCCATCCGGACTACGTGGTGGTGGC
>NZ_JAMZGH010000020.1:0-89334 GCF_024158805.1 Chromobacterium sp. S0633
GAGCCCGATAGAATTTGAGCAGCGCCAGGCGCTGCTCAGAGCTTAACCAACCGTCCACCGAGCTCGGGACAGACCAGACATCGCAGGCTTACTCCCTGTATGCTTTAAATGCTCCCAGCCACTACCAATCAGAACTTAGCTCCCTACGCAAGTTAGTGAACTGTTTTATCACAAACAATAGGATATGCCACAGCTAATAATATTAATGAAAAGGCATAGAGGAGGCCTTGTGCAAGCAATGCTGAATCAAGCCTATTTCTTAGCCATTCCCATATGACTGCAAACATCCTTGAATTAATTGCAATGCAAGTGCTTTGAACATAGCGTTTGCACCCCTATGAGTTTAATCAGACCCGGCCTTCAATAACTGTTCCCGCTCTAACTCTTCTAAATGCTTCCCCAGACGATTCATCTCAACCACACTGTTAACGTAGAATATCGGACGTTCAACAACAGCAAAAGGGCAGTCATCATAGGGTGGCTTCAACTCCAGCCCATAAATATAATCATAAGTATGTGAAAAAACCAAATACCCCTCACCTATCTCCTGTAATGTATGCGCAATCGGATAAAGCCAGTCCTGGCACATATATTCGACGATTATATCGGAATAGCATTCCTTGATCTGAATGGCGACCTCTAAAGCACAAGCCAAGTAGGCCTCACGAAACAGAGCCCCTAGCAGGACCAGGTGATCCAATGTCGGCGGGCTACTTTTCATTATATCCTGCAGCATTTGCCCATACGCTTTGCGGATGTAATCGCTGGGCATTGGAAAAATCGGCATCGACTTCTCATAGCTCTGATGGAAAACACTTCGGAATGCTTTTTCTCCGTAATAATCCGCTCGTGTAAACCCCAATCGACTCATTGCAGCCTGCGCAATATCGTGATAAACGACAATTTCTAAGTCGTTTCGCGTCAATAGCTGCCAATAAGGCGAGTAGAAAAGCTCCGCCGTACCAGAAAAAGTTGCCTCTTCCTCTACCAGTTGAATCAGATCGAAATCTCGTTTGGGGTGGTTGCCATTAGAAGGAAGCGTGCCATGCAAGCGTATCGTTTCGAAAATCCTACTACGCATCTGGGGGTCTTTCGGCCGACGCCCCAGTTTCTCCAGAAATAATAGGTCAAGCTGGTAGTCACTAAGCGAGGTTCTCGACTTAACCGCGTAGTACCACAGTTTGGCGCGCAACCTATCTACCGGCGACTGGCGGGGGCGCCCTGTCCGCTTTGCATCACTTGGTATCATGAAACTCCCCTTTTCATGGCCGCTTTCACGTTACCACAGAGTTTGGTATCACTCCTTTATACTTAGTCCAATCTGATTCCACCTGACCATGACTACCTCTGCCTCCCTAGACGAATTGCAGCGCAACTTGCTGGATGCCTATGGGCCCTTGATGGGCGATGCAGTGCTATGGCAAGCCTTGGGCTTCAAGACCTGGGCAGGTTTTGACAGGGCAATACGTCAAGGAAAACTAGAGGTCCGTATCTTCACTTTGCCAGGAAGAAGGGGGAGATATGCGCTGACGTGCGATGTTGCAGCTTGGCTCTGGGACGTGCGTTCGACAGCCCCGAGCCCGCACGAAGCATGCTGAGAAAGAGCCGCCATTAGACAAATGCCCTGCTGGGCACCGGAACCTCATCATGAAGGAGGGTCAGAAATGTAAAAGGGTAACCTGACGGCTACCCCTTTGATGCAAAAGACGAGTCTTTTGACTTCAGCAATCAAAGTATCGTCTCGCGCATCTTAGCGGTCAAGCCATTCCCCCCTGTATTCGGCCAAAAACGTTCAGTTTCGAACTGAACGGCGGATTTTCACGTTCCTTTTTTGGCCAACTTTCCAACAGATGCGTGGCTGCGCAGGGAGAGGTCTTGCCGGCGCAGCCGGGAGAAGACGATGCAAGGAGTGCGACGAGTCGTTACCCGTAGGGGGCGGCACATCCGAGGTTATTTCCCCTCCAAGAAAATGAAACGGATGGTGCCATGGGAATCGCTGCAGGAACGCGATGCCCTGCTATTGCTGGAGCTATCACCAGGTGTCGTTGCTTTTAAAGCGCAACCTGAGAAGTTGCCGTATTGGGACGGGACCGCCATGCGCGTCCACGTCCCAGATCTGAGGGTACGTCTGTACGACGAGCACGTACTGTTCGTCGAGCTCAAGCCAGCATCCGAACTGGCCCGCCCCCAGGTCAAAGCGAAATACCACCAGATTGCCGAACAGCTGTTAGCACAAGGTCTGGATTATCGGCTTTTGACCGATAAGGAAATCCTGCAGGAGCCGCAGTTCAGTAATCTGAAACAGCTGCTGTACCACTACAACCATCCCGCGAGCCCCCTACCAACCCGCAGCCAGCTGGCTGTGGCCTTCTCTCAGACCGAATCCATCCCCTTGGCGCAATGCCTGGAGCGGTTCGGTTCAGACGTCACCGACACCCTGATCGCGCAAGCTCGACTCTACGTCGACCTGACTCAGCCCCTCGCGCCGGCCTCCCTCGTTCAACTACCTGTAGGAGAGCACCATGCAACGATTTACTTTTAAACGCGGCCTGGGCTTCCTTCAGGGACAGACTCGCTGGCAGCTGGACCGCCGGCTGGCCAGCGGCAAGCTGCAACTGCTCTCAGATGAAGGCGAGGTTTTGACGCTGACCAACTCAGACATTCTGCAACGCTGGCAGTCCCAGGAGTGGATCATCGACGAGGAGTCATTGGCCAACCTCGGTGAGGCGATCTATCTCGTCACGCCGCGCGACCTGTCGACCTATCCACTCAAACTTCAGGCCATTGCCAGGCGCCGCCTGCATTATCTGCAGGGCATCGACCCCGACCACACACCTTACAACAGGTCGGCTTGGGAGGCGTGCATCAGTCAACTAGCCGGCGAGATCGATGACAAGTACCCGCCTTGCGCGTCGACCGTATCGGAGTGGTGGCGGCGTTACCGGACTACCCGCTCGATTCTGAAACTGATTCCCTGGGGTCGGCCAGAATCCAACCACCAGACCAAACCGGGCTATCAGCTGTTCGAACAGGTCATCGCCGAGGTCTATCTCACCGACAACAAGCTGCCGAAGCTGGCGGTCTACCAGCGGATGAAGGCACGTACCGAGGCCATCAATCAATCGCTGTATGCGCAGGAGCAGATGAAATGCCCCGGCCGTACCACGGTATATCGCTGGCTGGAGGATTTGCAGCAGGACTTGGTCGATCTAGCCCGCGAGGGCGCCGAGGCCGTGCGCATGAAATACCGCGTCGCGATCGGCCGTGTGAAGACCCAGGCCATCCTGGAACGGATCGAGATCGACCATACCCCGCTGGATATCATCATCATCGACCTCGTGACAGGGCTAGCATTGGGCAGGCCGTGGATTACCGTGGCGATCGACCAATACTCCCGGATGATCGTCGGTTTCTATATCAGCATCGGCGCGCCTTCCGCCAACTCGCTGCTGCAGTGCCTGCGGCGGGCCATCCTGCCCAAGGAGGAGCTGCTTAGTCAGTGGACCGATATCAAGCACCCGTGGCCGGCCTACGGCATCCCGCAGTTGGTCGCCGTCGACAATGGCCCGGACCTGCACAGCACCGGCTTTGAACAGGCCTGCCTGGAGATGAGCATCGTGATGCTGTTTTGCGGATCCAAGGTGTCATGGCAAAAAGGCGCGATTGAACGGTTTATCCGGACGATGAGCGTGGACCTTATCCACACCCTGCCAGGCACCACGTTTTCTAATCCGCAGGAGCGCGGCGACTACCCGGCAGAAAAACAGGCCTGCCTGGACATGGCCACGCTGACGCATTTACTGGTGCGCTGGATTGTCGATGTCTACAACGTCACGCCTCACAGCGGCATCAAAGGCCGGCCATTGGATCGTTGGCAAGAGTCCGCCAATCGGGCCCCGATTGCGCTGCCCACCGACCCGCAACAGTTGGAGTTGATCGCCGGCATTCCGGCAAGCCGGACGTTGTTCCACTACGGCATTGAGTTCGAGGGCCTGCATTACAACGACCACCACGTGCAACTGATCCGCCGGCGCTTCGGCAAAAACATCCCTGTGGAGATCAAAACCTACGAGGATGATGTCGGCCACATTCATGTGCTGGATCCGGACAGTAAGACGTATCTGCGCGTTCCGGCGCGGGACATGGAATACGCCGAGGGTCTACCTCGGGAAATGCACCGCACCATCCGCACCCATGCCCGCAAACGCTTCGGCGAGCTATGCAACACCCCTGAATTGCTGGAGGCGAAACGCGAGATCCAGGAACTAGCGCAGGCGGCGCTGCAGCACAAGAAGATGGGCTATCGAAAGTCCGGCGCGCGCCAGTTCAACCTCAACAGCGAAGCGGTGCTGGAAAAGCAGGATCCGCTGGTCGCCGCCAGAAAACCCGTCAAAACCCGCAAAGCTCCTTTGCCGGAGTCATTGCCTGACGGATTGCAGGATGATCTGCCAGAGCTGTCGGTGTCAGCCAAGAAGGGAGGCGCGTGATGGATCCTCTCGACTTGATGCGGCAGTTCGCCCCGAACGCCGGCTACGCGTCCGACAAGGTGCTGGGCTACAAGCTGCAGTTGGAACCCATCTACCACCAACGCTTTCGCCACGCGCTGTTCCAGATCGCCGAACTGCATCACCGTCGCCGCGCGCATGGCGTGGGCGGCGGCGTGCTGTTGATCGGCCCCTCCGGCGCCGGCAAAAGCACCGTGCTTCGGGCGTATGAGGCCCAGTCACCACGCAGTTTTGAGACGCAGCGCACTCGGATTCCGGTCCTGATTGTGCGAGTGCCGTCGTCGCCGACGGTACGCAGTCTCGCCGGCGCCATCCTGGAGGCCATGGGGGACCGGAAGTCGCACCGCGGCACTGCTCCCGAGAAAACCACCCGGCTGGTCGACTTCTTCTCGCAATGCGGTGTGGAGTTGCTGCTGATCGATGAGTTCCAGCATCTGTTCTATACCCCCAGCGCGACGGCATTTCGGGATGTCACCGATTGGCTGAAGAACCTGCTGGAAAGTACCGGCGTAGGCATGGTGGCGTGCGGGCTGTCGGCAGCCGAGCTGGTGATCCGCAGTAACGAGCAGTTGTCGCGCCGCTTCTCGCAGTGCATCCCCATGGATCCGTTCCAGCTCGACGATGAGGCGGATTTCTTGGAATACCGGGGACTGCTCAAGGGCATCGCCCTCTGCCTGCCGCTGGGCTGCGAGATTCCCTTGCATGAGGCCAACCTGGCGCGGCGCATCCACACCGCCAGCTTCGGGCTGCTCGACTACACCCTCAAGCTGCTGGAGGGCGCGGTTTGCGCCGCCAACCTGGCCGGCCTCAACACGCTATCGCTGGATGTGCTGGCCGCCAGCTTTCGCGAGCGGATCTGGAAAGACGTGCCCGACACGCTGAATCCCTTCCATCCCGAGTCCTTGCTACGCCCCCTCACTCGCCCCGGCGAGATGTTCTACCCACATACCCGTAAGGACCCAGTCGGCTCGCCGGTAGCCATCAAGCTGGGCCTGCATCAGAGCAAAGGAGGTGTGATCCATGCATGACAGCACCATCCCCAGGCAAGATGCCCCCAGCTTGCTAATCCGGCCTCAGCCAACCCGAACCGAGGGGCCTATCGGCTACCTGTTCCGGTTGGCCGAGGCTAACTTCATGAGTCTGCGGGACCTGGAACAGCTCGGCATCGCCTTCTCCCCGGAGGCCTTGCGACAGCAACAGCTGCTGCCCCCTGACCCGCTTTATCCAGAGCTGCTCAACTATGTTCGCCACGTGGCTGAGTTGGCGCGATATCAGCCCAGCATCTGGAACCGACGCTTCGCCCGGCACTGCCCGTACTGCCTGGCGGAGGAGGCTAGGTGGCGGATCGGCTGGGAGCTGCTGTATTTCGACACCTGCCCCAAGCACGGCACCTGGCTGGTGGACCATTGCTCCAGTTGCGGCGAGTCGCTTACCTGGCACCGGGACAGCCTGCTCCGCTGCAACTGCGGCGCCGATCTGCGTCGGGAGGTCCCGGAAGAAGCGCCTGCGGCCGCCATCCTGCTGGCGGAAACGCTGGAGCAGATGCTGTTGCAGCAAGCGGTTCCACAAACGCATGGCTATCCCTTCCAAGGGCTCACCCTGGAGCAGGTACAGCGCCTAATCCGCTACCTGGGTACTTATCTGAATCCCGTCGCCACGCTCAAACCACTCAAAATCATGAATGCGGGCTTACTGGAAGTCTCCTGGCCCATCACCTCATTGGCGGCGGAGATGCTGGTTTTCTGGCCCGACAAATTCCACGCAGCCCTCGACGCCCTGCAAACGTCCAGCGGAGATTCGCAGATCAGCCTGAACACCGTGTTTCAGGAGGCTTATCGTTACCTTTACGACGGAGGACTGCGCGATGGCGTTTACCACCCGGTTCGCGAAGCTTTCGAGCAATGGGTGACGCAGCGCTGGAAAGGCGGCGTGGCCAGACGGAATCGCCGGTTCACCATCGAGGTCCTGGAGAACATCCAGTGGATTCCTGGCAAGGCGGCGGCCGACCGACTCGGTATCTCCATGGCGCGGCTGCGCTACCTGATCCGTTCCGGGCAACTGGAAGGGCAAGAAACCATCAGCAGCAAAGGCCGCCGCTTCCTGATGGTGCGCAAAGACCGGCTGATCCAGGTGGAGGAACAACTTGCGGGGGAAATCACCATGACCAAGGCCATGGAGGTGCTGGGTCTGGGCAAGGTGCGGATGCGACGGATCCTGAAGCTGCTGTTCCCCTCCGCCCGCCGAGTCAACGGCCAGCCTTTGCTGCCATGGTGCATTTCCAGCTCGGAGGTCTATCAGTTGGCCGAGTTCGGCGAGGCGCTGCCGCGGGTCTATTCTCTCGATGAAGACGAAACTTCGCTGGCCGACGTGCTGCACTATTGGCAGTGGAATGCCGACGAAGTCGTGTCGTTGGTTGAGGAGATCCAGGCAGGCAAGCTGGCCGTCTGCGCCACCCTCATCGGCAAGACCGGGATCACGCGCTGGGTGTTCAAGCGCAAGGCCTTGCAGCTGTGGCGAGCCAGCCTTCCCACGGATCGGGCCAACTGGGTCACCATTCCGGAGTTGGCCGAAGTGCTGGGGGTGAAGCAGCAGGTGGCGTACTGGCTGACGCAGAACGATTACATCCGCTCGCACAAGCTGGGCAACCAGAAGCACCAAGGCTCCAGAGTGCGCAAAGCAGATGTCGACCGCTTCCTGCGGCAGTACATCTTCGGTACCGAGATCGCAGACCTGACCGGCCGCTCGCCCAGGAAAGTGATGAACATGCTCAAGCACTTAGCCATCTACCCGCTGCGCGGCACCAGCATCGAAGCTTGCCGCCAACTGGTATATACTCGCACCGATACGCTTACCCGATTTATCGAGAGATATCAGGTGGGGGATCCGATCAAGTGGCGGGACACGGTGCAGCGGCGGCGAAAGGCCTGGGAGAGGATCTTCCAGGAAGATGGGACGCCCGTACCGCCTCCGTCCCACTTTCGTCTAGAACCCCGTTGATCTGTCGTGGGGCTCATCTAGAGGAAGATGGGATCCTACAAAGGATGTAGGATCCCACGAATAGCTAGATTTTTACTGGTTTCTAGATTTTTGGGATTTCACACACGGCCTAGACTGCAAGAAGGATGGCCTCCAAGTTTGGAGGCCATTTTTCTATGTTAGCTTGAGGCGCCCTCTTGGACCAAGCCGTCTGCTGATGCCATTGCTGCCGTTCAGTCATACCTGTACGAGCGGCTGAAGTGGTTTGAGAAAGCGGGCTATAGCTTGTCAACAACACCCTAGATGATTCTGAACGAAGAGCTTCCTGACCTTCCGGCTGGCATGTTCCGGGTCGCTGCTGAATCGTAAGTGTTGTCACTATCAGCCACCTCACGGGTGGGGGGTGGTCTTAAGTCTTGGGGTGGGGTTTAATGCCAGTCAGTCATTGGTAGCCGCTAGTGGTGTCAGATCGGGGCTGAATCTATAGAATTCACGAATATTGGGCACAGAAACAGACACAATGAACACGCATGAACATCAGATCGAGCACGATTTCATCGCCAAGCTCAGTGAGCTCAAGTACACCGTGCGTTCAGACATAAATGATCGCGCCGCGCTTGAGAACAATTTCCGTGAAAAATTCGAAGCGCTGAACCGCGTCCGCCTCACGGACGCCGAGTTTAAACGACTACATGACGAGATAGTCACCCCGGATGTCTTCACCGCAGCCAAGACCCTACGCGGTATCAATGCTTTCACCCGCGACGACGGCACGCCGCTGAACTACACGCTGGTGAACATCAAGGACTGGTGTAAAAACCACTTCGAGGTCGTCCACCAACTGCGCATCAACACCGACAACAGCCACCACCGCTATGATGTGATCCTGCTCATCAACGGCGTGCCTTGTGTACAGATCGAGCTGAAAACTCTAGGCGTCAATCCGCGCCGGGCCATGGAGCAGATCGTCGAGTACAAGAACGACCCCGGTAACGGCTACACCAAGACGCTGCTCTGCTTCATGCAGCTCTTCATCGTTAGCAACCGCGACCGCACCTACTACTTCGCCAATAACAACGCCCGCCACTTCGCTTTCAATGCCGACGAGCGCTTTTTGCCCATCTATGAGTTTGCAAGCGAGGACAACCGCAAGATCACCCAACTCGACGAGTTTGCCGAGCACTTCCTGAAAAAGTGCGACCTTGGCCGCACCATCAGCCGCTACATGGTGCTGCTCGCGGGCGAGCAGAAGCTGATGGTCATGCGACCCTATCAGGTCTATGCCGTGCAGCACATTATCAAATGTATCGACGAAGACAATGGCAATGGCTTCATCTGGCATACCACGGGTAGTGGCAAGACGCTCACCTCCTTCAAGGCCTCCACGCTGCTGAAGGAAAACGAGCACATTTACAAGTGTGTGTTCGTCGTGGACCGCAAAGACCTCGACCGCCAGACGCGGGAGGAATTCAACCGGTTCCAGGAAGGTTGCGTTGAAGAAAACACCAACACCGCCGCCCTGGTACGTCGCTTGCTGTCAGAGGACTACGCCGACAAGGTCATCGTCACCACCATCCAGAAGCTGGGCCTGGCGCTGGACGAAAACAGCAAGCGCAACAAGCAGCGCAGCAAGAACGGCCAGGCCACCTACAAGGAGCAGCTCGAAGCGCTGCAAGATAAACGCATTGTCTTCATTTTTGATGAATGTCACCGTTCGCAGTTTGGTGACAACCACCAGGCCATCAAAGCATTTTTCCCGAAGGCGCAGCTGTTCGGCTTCACCGGCACACCCATCTTTGGCGGAGAAAAAGGTAACGCCACTCGCATAAAAATCGACGGTGAGGTGGCCTCGTATCAGACCACCGAAGAGCTTTTCCATAAGCAGCTCCACGCCTACACCATCACCCACGCCATCGAGGACGGCAATGTCCTGCGCTTCCACATAGATTACTTCAAGCCTGAAGGCAAAAAGCCGCCCAAGCCCGGCGAGGCCATTGCCAAGAAGGCCATCATCGAGGCCATCTTTGCCAAGCACGATGCGGCTACCGGAGGACGCCGTTTCAACGCCGTCCTCGCCACCGCGTCCATCAACGACGCCATCGAATACCACGCGCTGTTCAAGAGCATGCAGACGGACAAACAGGCCGCTGATCCTGACTTCAAGCCGCTGAATATAGCCTGCGTCTTCTCCCCACCCGCTGAGCTCGCGGAGAACGAAGAGGCGAAGAAGGACATCCAGCAGCTTTCCAGTGACCTGCAGCAGGAACAAGAAGACAACAAGGTAGAGCCGGAGAAGAAAAAGCAGGCGCTTGAATCCATCGTCGCTGACTACAACGCCCGCTATGGCACCAACCACCGCTTGAGCGAGTTCGACCTCTACTATCAGGATGTGCAAAAGCGTATCAAGGACCAGCAGTGGCCAAACAGCGACTATCCGGCCACGCAAAAGATCGACATCACCATCGTGGTGGACATGCTGCTCACCGGTTTTGACTCCAAGTTCCTGAACACGCTCTACGTGGACAAGAACCTCAAGCACCATGGATTGATCCAGGCCTTCTCTCGTACCAACCGCGTGCTCAACGGCACCAAGCCCTACGGCAACATCCTCGACTTCCGTCAGCAGCAGGCGTCTGTCGATGCCGCCATTGCACTTTTTAGCGGAGAGAAGACCGCCGATCAGGCGCGGGAAATCTGGCTGGTGGACAAAGCCCCCATCGTTATCCAGAAGCTGGAAACCGCTGTGCAAAAGCTGGACGATTTTATGAAGTCCCAGGGCTTGGCCTGCATCCCTTCCGAGGTGGCAAACCTGAAGGGCGACGCGGCCCGCGCGGCCTTCGTTACGCACTTCAAGGAAGTGCAGCGGCTGAAAACCCAGCTTGACCAGTACACCGATCTCAGCGAAGACAACAAAGCCGCCATCGAGCAGGTGCTGCCCAATGACAACCTGCGCGGCTTCAAGGGCCAGTACTTGGAGACCGCCAAGCGGCTCAGAGATCAGCAGAGCAAGACCGTCGGTAAGGACGACTCCACCGAAGACCCGGTGGACCAACTCGACTTCGAGTTCGTCCTCTTCGCTTCCGCTATCATCGACTACGACTACATCATGGGCCTGATCGCCAACTACTCGGCCAAGGAGCCGGGCAAGGCCAAGATGAGCCGCGAGGAACTCATCGGCGTCATCAGCGCCGATGCCAAGTTCATCAACGAGCGCGACGACATCGCCGAATACATCGCCACGCTCCAGGCCGGCGAGGGCCTCTCCGTGGCCGCCATCGAAGATGGCTATACCCGCTTCAAGACCGAGAAGAACGCTCAGCAACTCGCCACCATCGCGGCCAAACACGGCCTGGCCACCGCCGCCCTGCAAAGCTTTGTGGATAACATCCTCGACCGCATGATTTTCGATGGCGAACAGCTGGGCGACCTGATGGCCCCGCTGGAGCTGGGCTGGAAAGCCCGCACTCAGGCAGAACTGGCCCTGATGGAAGACCTCCACCCCCTACTCACCCAACGCGCCGCTGGCCGCGATATTTCAGGACTCAGTGCGTATGAGCAGTAACAACAAAACCACCTCTGTGATGGAGGAGGCAAAGCCTGCGCTGGTGCCGAAGCTGCGGTTTCCGGAGTTTCGGGAGGCGGAGGAGTGGAAATCCACCCCTCTAAATTGTTTGGCGATTCGTACGAAACAGAAAAATAGAGACGAAAAGATTGATCGTGTGCTAACAAACTCTGCTGAGTTTGGTGTGGTTGATCAGCGAGATTATTTTGATAAGGACATCGCTACGCAAGGAAAGCTTGAGGGCTATTTTGTTGTTGAGCTTGATAGCTATGTCTACAACCCGCGCATATCGTCAACAGCGCCCGTAGGCCCCATATCAAAGAACAAAATTGGCACAGGTGTCATGTCGCCGCTATACACCGTCTTTAAGTTTAAAGACGATAGCAACGACTTTTATGAGCACTACTTCAAGACGACTGGTTGGCACACCTATATGCGGCAAGTGTCCAGCACGGGCGCACGCCACGATAGGATGGCCATATCAAGCGACGATTTCATGGCAATGCCTTTGCCTGCACCATCGCCCGTAGAACAACAAAAAATCGCCGACTGCCTGAGTTCGGTGGACGAGCTGATCGCCGCGCAAGCGCGGAAAGTGGATGCGCTCAAGACCCATAAAAAAGGGCTGATGCACCAGCTTTTCCCCCGTGAAGGCGAAACCCAACCCCGCCTCCGCTTCCCCGAATTCCAAAACGCGGAGAAGTGGGAGTTGAAGCCGTTGAACAAGCTTGCAAAGCGAGTAACCGTCAAGAATGTGCTATTGAGCCAATCACGGGTGCTAACAAACTCAGCCGAATATGGAATAGTTGACCAAGAAAGTTATTTCGATAGGGAAATCGTCACGAAGAGCAATCTGGGAGCTTATTACATCGTGGATTTCGGGGACTTTGTATATAACCCTCGCATTTCAAATCTTGCACCGGTCGGGCCAATTTCACGCAACAACCTCGGTGTCGGTGTAATGTCTCCGCTGTATTCCGTATTTCGATTTGAAACTCAAGCCACGGAATTTTTTGAGCATCTTTTTAAAACATCTATTTGGCATTCATATCTTAAGGAAGTTTCAAATAGCGGCGCGCGTCACGATCGTATGAGTATCACGACTGCGGACTTTATGGGGCTCCCAATCCCGTTTCCTTCCCCCGCCGAACAACAACGTATCGCCGCGTGCTTGACCAGACTCGATGCCTTGATCACAGCCGAGGACCAAAAGCTCGAAGCCCTCAAGACCCACAAAAAGGGCCTGATGCAGCAGCTATTCCCATCCTCGGGGGAGGCTGAGGCATGAGTGGAAAACCCACGATCAACAGCTATGCCAACCTGCAGAGGCTCACGAAGAAACTGCGCGATGACCTCACCGGAATTGATCTCATCCTGCTCTATGCCTACAACCGTACCGGCAAGACGCGGCTATCGATGGAGTTCAAAGATGCCGGGAAGCGCAAGAGCAAGAAGAATCCGCAGGGCACAGCTGACACGCTTTACTTCAATGCCTATACCGAAGACTTGTTCACATGGGATAACGATCTCGATGGTGATGCTGTCCGGAAACTGCAGCTCAATGACCGCTCTACCTTCTTCAATGGCCTGAGAGACCTGGCGCTGGACGAAACGATTGCGGGCTACCTTGACCGCTACGCGGACTTCGATTTCGACATTGATTACACCAACTGGAAGATCAGTTTTTCTAAAGAAGTTTTTCGGCAAAGGCGGGGTGCAGAGCCTGAGAGAATCACCGAGACGAACATCAAGATTTCCCGTGGCGAGCAGAACATTTTCATTTGGTGCCTGTTTATGGCCATTTGCGAGCGGATGCTCGATGGTCACGAATCCTATCAATGGGTGAAATATCTTTACATTGATGACCCCATCTCCTCGCTGGACGACAACAACGCCATCGCGGTGGCCTGCGACCTTGCCAAGCTCCTGAGCCGAGCCGCCAGCCGAAAAAATGAGAACGGCGCATCCGCGCCCATCAAGGTGGTGTTCTCGTCCCATCACGCGTTGTTCTTCAACGTGATGTGCAACGAGCTTGGCCGGACGAAAGAGGGGGAGCCGAGAGTAAGCCACAAGCGTTACTTCCTGCACCGTCCAAATGGCGACGGCAAATATACCTTGCGAGCGACTGAGGATACGCCGTTCTTCCATCACGTTGCATCACTTGCCGAACTGCAATTGGCGGCGGCTCCCGATACCGGCAAGCTCTATACCTTCCATTTCAACGCCCTGCGCAGCATCATGGAAAAGACCGCATCGTTTTTTGGACATGCGGATATTTCTTTTTGCCTCAAGGCGCTGAACACCGAAGATTTGGCGCTCTACAACCGTGCACTCAATCTCCTCAGTCACGGCAAATACGCCATCCATGAGCCGACTGAAATGGGCGAGGACAACAAAGACCTCTTTCGGCGAATTTTTAGAGACTTCACCAAGGAGTTTCAGTTTGATCTACCGGAAATCTTGGCGGCAGCGCCTGCTGAAGCTGCCCCGGAGCCTGCAGCATGAGCGAACTTATTCTCTACACCACCGAGGATGGCCGCAGTCAGATCAAGCTGCGGGCGCAGGAGCAAACCGTCTGGCTGACACAGCTGGAGATGGCGGAGCTGTTTGACGCCAGCAAGCAGAACATCTCCCTGCACTTAAAAAACATCTTCGAAGACAGGGAGTTGGACGCAGCGGCAACTGTCAAGGAATCCTTGACAGTTCAAATCGAGGGCAGCCGCAAGGTGCAGCGGCCCGTCACGCTCTACAACCTCGATGCCATTCTCGCCGTCGGCTACCGCGTGCGTTCACCGCGTGGGGTGCAGTTCCGCCGCTGGGCTTCCACCGTCCTGAAGGAGTACCTGGTCAAGGGCTTTGTGATGGACGATGAGCGGTTGAAGAATCCGGATGGCCGCCCGGACTACTTCGACGAGATGCTGGCGTGCATCCGCGATATACGGGCCTCCGAGAAGCGCTTTTACCAAAAGGTGCGCGACCTGTTTGCGCTCTGCAGCGACTACGACAAGACGGACAAGGCCACGCAGGTTTTCTTTGCCACCGTGCAGAACCTGTTGATCTATGCCGTGACACAGAAGACCGCCGCCGAACTGATCACCGCCCGCGCCAATGCGGCCAATCCGAACTTCGGCCTGCTCGCCTGGAAGGGCAACAAGGTACGCAAGGCAGACATTGTGGTCGCCAAGAACTACCTGACCGAGGACGAGATCGACACCCTGAACCGGCTGGTGGTCATCTTCCTGGAAACCGCCGAGCTGCGGGCCAAGAGCAAGCAAGAGACGCGCATGGCCTTCTGGAAGCAGAACGTGGATCAGATCATCACCTCTAACGGCTTTCCGCTGCTCACCCACGCGGGCTCCATCAGCCATGAGCAGATGGAAGCGCGCACCGGCGAGCTATACCTCCAGTTTGACCAGAACCGCAAACGGCAGGAAGCGATTGCTGCCGACCAGCAGGACGAAGCCGATCTAAAGGCGCTGGAGAACACCTTGAAAAGGCGGGCAAAGCCATGAGCGAACAGGCCCGCCTCCACATAGACATCAAGGCTATCCAGGAACCGGCACGCCGCCATCCTCCGCGCCCATCCAACGAACACGACCAAAACACACAATGACCGAACAAAACCAAAAAGCACTGGGCAACACCCTTTGGAGCATCGCCGACCAACTACGCGGGGCGATGGATGCGGACGACTTCCGCGACTACATGCTGTCCTTCCTCTTCCTGCGCTACCTCTCCGACAACTACGAGACGGCGGCGAAGAAGGAATTGGGAAGGGACTATCCGGAAGTGGACGAGGATGCGCGCGAGGTACCGCTGGCACTCTGGTATGCGGCTAATGAGGGGGATGTTCCCGACTTCGAGAAGCAGATGCGCCGCAAGGTGCATTACGTCATCAAGCCCGAACATCTGTGGAGCAGCATCGCCAACCAGGCCCGCATGCAGGACTCGTTTCTGTTGAGTACGCTGCAATTGGGTTTCAAATACATCGAGACTGAATCCTTCGAGAGCACCTTCCAAGGGCTGTTCTCCGAGATCGATCTAACCTCCCCCAAGCTCGGCAAAAGCTACCCCGACCGCAATGTCAAACTCTGCACCATCATCCAGAAGATCGCCGAAGGGCTGGCGGAGTTTTCCACCGATATCGACGCATTGGGCGATGCCTATGAATACCTGATTGGCCAGTTTGCCGCTGGGTCTGGCAAGAAAGCGGGCGAGTTCTACACCCCGCAGCAGATTTCCGACATTTTGTCCGCCATTGTCACACTGGACAGCCAGGAACCGAAAACCGGTACCAAGAAGCGGCTGGAAAGCGTGATGGACTTTGCCTGCGGCTCCGGCTCGCTATTGCTCAACGTGCGCAAGAAGGTGGCCAAGGCAGGCGGCACTATCGGCAAGATCTTCGGCCAGGAAAAGAACATTACCACCTACAACCTGGCACGCATGAACATGCTGCTGCACGGGGTGAAGGACACGGAGTTCGAGATCTTCCATGGTGACACCCTGCTCAACGAGTGGGATATGATGCGCGAGCAGAACCCGGCCAAGAGGCCTAGCTTTGACGCCATCGTCGCCAATCCACCCTTCAGCTACCGCTGGGAACCGACCGACGCGCTGGCCGACGACGTGCGCTTCAAGAGCCATGGCCTAGCGCCCAAGTCCGCTGCTGACTTCGCCTTCCTGCTGCATGGCTTCCACTACCTCAAAGACGAAGGCGTGATGGCCATCATCCTGCCGCACGGCGTGCTATTCCGTGGTGGAGCGGAAGAACGCATTCGCACCAAACTGCTCAAGGATGGTCACATCGACACCGTCATCGGCCTGCCTGCCAATCTCTTCTATTCCACAGGCATTCCCGTGTGCATCCTGGTGCTGAAAAAGTGCAAGAAGCCCGACGACGTGCTGTTCATCAATGCCGCTGAGCACTTCGAAAAAGGTAAGCGCCAGAACCAACTCAAGCCTGAGCACATTGCTAAGATCATCAAGACCTACCAGTTCCGCGAGGAGGAAGCGCGTTACTCACGCCGAGTAGAGATGGCAGAGATCGAGAAAAACGATTTCAACCTGAATATCTCCCGCTACATCAGCACGGCAGTCGCTGAAAAAGAAATCGAACTAGACGAGGTGAATCAGACACTTGTTGATATCGAGAAAGAGATTGCCAGTGCCAAGAGCAAGCACAATGCCTTCCTCAAGGAGTTGGGGTTGCCGTTATTGCCTTAAGGGTTCACGTAGTTGGATGTAGCTGCGACCAGACATGAACCAAGAACGAAAAAGCCAAGCAGCTTAGCTTGGCTTTTTTCATGCTCAAACACTTACGTAATGGATGTGGAGCATGTGATGGGAGTTGAATTGGCCTTTGATACTGTAAATCGATGTTGGCCAGGGTTCGCTCTCCCGCAGCATCCGGATTATGATGGCGGCAGATATTAAAAATAATCCAAGGTGGCATGTCATGGAGCTGTGGCTGATTCGTGCCGGTTCTTCCGGTGAGTACGAGCAAAAATTTTTGGAGGATGGCAGGGCTTATTTGACTTGGGAGGAGCTGGATTGCAATTTGGCGGAGCTTCCTTCCAAGGAAGCGTTGCTAGCCAAACTGGAGAAAACGGCCCCAGAAGCCAAGCTAAAGCGTCTGCAGAATCACAGTAGCCAAATTTGGCCGTTTGTGCATGTTATGCAGGAGGGCGACTGGGTGATCTTGCCTTCCAAGCGGCAGCCCGTGGTGTATGTGGGGCGGATTTGCAGTGCTTATCAATTCACCCCGCAACAGCCTGGGGTGTATCGTCACTGGCGACGTGTCGAGTGGTTTGGGCAGGACATTCCGCGTTCTCATTTTGGCCAAGACTTGCGGCATAGTTTTGGCGCTTTCATGACGATTTGCCGTATTCGGCGCAACCACGCTTTAGCACGTTTGCAGGCGATGCATGCTCAGGGTTGGAAGGCCGAGGATATCAAGTCGGTTTTGCAGCAAGCCGCTTGTGTGCAGCCCTCCTTGGGTGAGGATGGGGAGGAGGACGCGGCCTCCAATCTTGAAACCGTTGCCAAGCAAGGCATTATTGCCTTGATCGAGTCTCGTTTTAAAGGGCATGAGCTGACACGGCTGGTGACGGAAATTCTTAAGGCTCAGGGTTATACCGTGTGGCAGAGCCCGGAGGGGGCGGATGGAGGGGTGGATATCCTGGCCGCGACGGGGGCGATGGGTTTTGGTGGGCAGACGATATGTGTGGAGGTGAAGTCCGGGGCGGATCCGGTGGATAGGCCCACCGTGGATAAGTTATTGGGCGCCATGTCTAAGTTCAATGCCGCGCAAGGCTTGTTTGTTGCTTGGAATGGATTCAAACAAAACGTGCAGAAGGAACTGGCTAGCAGTTTCTTCCGGATGAGGCTCTGGTCTCAGGATGATTTGCTAGATGCTTTGTTCGCGGTATACGACAAGCTGGATGATGACTTAAAAGCCCAGTTGCCGTTGAAGCGGGTGTGGGCAGTGGTAGAGACGGACTAAGTTTTTTCTCTGCATGTTAAGACAACGCCGCAGCCCCGCTGCGGCGTTTCCACATCTACATCACCGCGCAGGCCATCCCACGGCCAATGCGTGCCACCCCGCCACGTCCCACCCCCAGCCCGCCAAGCCGCCTCGCACTCCCCCAACACCTACACCTGTCCTTTAGTCCAAGAGAACACATTCCCGGACCACGCTGGCTTGTGACTGTCTTCCTAACTTCATAAAATTTCAGGCTTATTTTCAATGTCATACCGCCGCTTGGCGGTGTTTTCGTTTGGAATGCCGATGGACCTGAATGCACTGTTGGCCAGCTTTGCTTCCGCCTTTGGCCAAGACAACCGGATGTTGACCTTGCAGCTTGGGGAGGGGCAGTTTGCCGCGGAACAGCTGCTGCCGCTCAGCCTGGAGGGCGAGGAGGGGGTTTCCCTGCCTTATCGCTATACGCTGACCTGCTTGTCGCCAGATGGCAATATCCCGCTGAAGACCTTGCTGGGCCAGCCGGCCCGCATTGGCATCCAGGGCGCGGAGGGGGGCGAGGCGATCCGTTGCGGCGTGGTCAGCCAGGCCAGGCTAGCGGGGGCTGATGGTGGCTTTGCCCGCTATCAGCTGACCGTGGAAGCGCCGTTCGCCTTGCTGCGCCACCGCAGGACCTCCCGGGTGTTTCAAGACCTGCCCGTTCCGGACATCGTCAAACAAATCCTCAGCGAACATCAGCAAGCCAACCCCATCTTCGCCCGCGTGCAAATGCTGGCCTTGCAGCTCAAGCCGGCCGCGCCGCGCAGCTATGCGCTGCAGTACCGCGAGAGTGATTACGATTTCATCGTCCGCCTGTTGCATGAAGAGGGTTACGCCTGGCGTTTCCGCCACCTGGAGGAGGACGGGCCGCGGGTGGAGCTTGCCATCTTTGACGATGCCCACGCCTTGCCGGCCTCCCCGCTGCAGCGGGTGCGCTTCCACCGCAGCGACGCCACCGAGGAAGAGGACGGGCTGACGGGCTGGGAAGCTGCGCGCCAGATTGTGCCCGGCGCCAGCGCGCTGGCTAGTTACGATTACAAGCCGGTGCTCACCCAGCAAGGCCGGGAAGCCAGCCGGGTGGAGCAGGGCCAGTTTGGTCAGGCCTTGCAAAGCAGCCTGGGCCATTACGATGCGCCGGGCCTGTATTACGCCGGGGATGAGGAGCAGCTGGGCCGCTATGCCGTGCTGCGGCAACAGGCCAACGATTTGCAGGCCAAGACCTTCAGCGGCAGCGGCGCGGTGCGCGGTCTGTTGCCGGGTGAGTGGTTCCGTCTGGACGACCACCCCGCGCATGAGGACGACGCGGAGGAGAAACGCCAGTTTGTTGTCACCGGCCAGCGCTTTCAGGTGCGCAACAATCTGCCGCGGGATCTGGCGCAGCACTTGGGCACGGAGGCGGACGCCGCGCCGTTCAGCGCCGCCATCCAGGCCCAGCGCCGCGGCATTCCGCTGACGCCGGCTTATGCCGGAACCGCTCACGCCAAGCCCACCAGCCTGGGCGTGCAAACCGCTACCGTGGTGGGGCCGGTCAGCGGCGATGCCGGGGCGGAGAGCCCCGGAGAAGTGCATACCGACGAGCATGGCCGCATCAAGATTCAGTTCCATTGGCAGCGTCCGGAAGAGCATCCCGGCATCGGCGCGGGCATGGACGACAAATCCTCCTGCTGGGTGCGGGTGGCGATGCCGTCCGCCGGCGCCGGCTGGGGCCATCAGTTCCTGCCGCGCATCGGTCAGGAAGTGCTGGTGGACTTTATCGAAGGCGATATTGATCGCCCGGTGGTCAAGGCCGTGGTCTACAACGGCAGCCATCCCGCGCCGGACTTCAGCGGCGCCGGCAGCCTGCCGGCCAATAAGACGCTGTCCGGCATCAAATCCAAAGAGCACCAGGGCGGCGGCTATAACGAGCTGCTGTTCGACGACACCCCCGGCGAAGTACGCGCCAAGCTGTCCAGCGAGGCGGGCAAGACCCAGCTCAACCAAGGCTTCCTCACCCACCCGCGCAGCAATGGCCAGGCCCAGCCGCGCGGCGAAGGTTTTGAGTTGCGGACGGACCAGCACGGCGCCATCCGCGCCGCCCACGGCCTGCTGCTGTCCACGGAGGCGCAAGGCGGCGGCGCCGGCAAGCAGTTGGCGCGGGAGCAGGCCAACAGCCAGCTACAAGCGGCGGTGGCCTTGAGTCAGGCGCTGGCCGAAACCGCCGCCACGCAGCAGGCCGACACCATGGAAACCGGGCCGGACGGCATTGGCGACGACAACGCCAGCAGCGGCAAACGGGAACACGGCCATGTGCTGCACCAGTTGCAGGCGCTGGAGGCCTGGGAGGCCGGCAGCAATACCGATCCAGACAGCAAAACCGCCAAAGAACAGGCCGGCCAGCAAGCCTTGCTGGTGCTGTCCGCGCCGGCCGGCATTGCCAGCCTGTCCGGGCAAAGCCAGACCCTGGCCGCGGAAACCCATCTCAACCTGGTGGCGCAGCGCGACGCCAATCAGAGCAGCGGCCGGCGCTGGATTCATAACGTCGGCAAGCACATCAGCCTGTTCGTGGCCGGCGTGGCGGATCAGGTGGCGATGAAGTGGATAGCCGCCAAGGGCAAGATTCAGTTGCAGGCGCAAAGCGACAGCATTGAGCTGACGGCGGACAAGGACGTCACCATCACCTCCTGCAAGGAACGCATCACCATTGCGGCCAAGGACGAGATTCTGCTGACCAGCGGCGGCGGCTATATCCGCCTCAAAGGCGGGGATATCGAAGTGCACTGCCCGGGCACGGTCAGCATCAAGGGCAGCAGTCATGTTTTGAGCGGGCCGGCCAGCGTCTCCATGCCCATGCCGTCCATGCCAAAAGGCTACCAGCGCAGCTATATCCTGCAGGATGAAAAGACGGGCGAACCGTTAGTGGACAAGGCTTACCGGCTCAAGCTGCCGAATGGCCGTGTGCTTCCGGGATACACCGACTGGGAGGGCAGAACCAGCACGGCCTTCACGCCGAGTTCCCAGCCGGTCAAGCTTGAGGCGCCCAAGCCTCCTGTCGAGCAGGAGTACACCCTGTATGGCTATGGCACCGGTCAGGCTGAACGCGGGCTGCAATTAAAAGACGACAATGGAGAGGATGCGTGATGGCCAACTATCAACCCGCCGGCGGCACAATGACCATTGTGGAAGAGCGCCCGGAGTATGCAATGCTGCCTCACCCGGGCAATAAGCCCTACCTGACCGAGAAGGCTGACGTGGCGATTCTGTCGCCCAAGTCGGTAGGGGTGACCAGTAAAAAGACCGGCCGCACCTACCAGCTCAATATGCGGCAAATCACCATGTCGACCCTGATTCGCATCGATGAAAACAGCCACGACTTCAAGTGGTTCTACAAAGCCGAAGTCAGCTTTGACCTGACGCGCAACCCCCCAACGCCCTTCCTGAGTTCAAGCCGCAAGGCGGAAGGCCCAAACCGGCAGCACACCATCAACCCCTTTCCCAAGGGTTTATCGAAAGGCTATTTACGTCGACCGGACCTGGTGATCGTGAAGGACAAGGGAACCCGCTGGCCGGGGCGAGCGGCGACCGACCATGACGGCGTGCCACATGGGGATAATTTGGCGCGGGTGGTGGAAGTGAAATTCCCAGGCGATGAACTTGGCCGAGGCCAGGAGGATGCCTATAAGCGCATTGCCGGTGGAGATGACCGGTTTACCGTCTTGGATGTTATCGACAAAAGGAAGAAGAGGGTTCCCGAGCCTAAAAAAGTACCAGTCTTCAGTCCGCAGCCAAAAACCAAGCCCAAATCGCAAACCCAACGAGTACCCGCGCCGATCTACAGCCCGGTTCCGGTAAAGACTCCAGGTTACCTCCAGGATTGGGGCACGCAGTTGCAGCGAGGAGTTGCCGAAGTATGGTCGGATACGAAGAAAGGCATGCAGGGCTTGGCTGAAGATACTCAAGCCTGGCTGGAAAAAGAGGCTGCTTGGCTGTTAGAGTCAGGCCGCTGGGTCCGGGATAAGTCCGAAAAAACTTGGACTTGGGTCAATGCGCAGGGGAAAGCGCTGGTCCGCTGGACCGAGGAGCAGTTGAAAGCCGCGTGGGCCAAAATTGAGCGTTATTGCGACATTGCCTGGAATGAGATTAGCCAGATTCAGTGGGGGCAGATTCTGCTTAATGTCGGCAAGGTTGTGGTGGGCATCGTATTGGTGGTGGCGGCCGTTGCTTTGATGGTAATGGCTTTGCCTGCCGAGTTGGTCGCGGCCTTTATTGCCTGCGTCGCCATACTGGGAGGCGCCACGGTTTCAAGTAACGACACACCTCTGATGGCATGAGTTAGGAATTGAGAAATGGAACAGGTAGAAATACCGCAGCAATTGCAACGGCTTGAAACATACCAAGACGAGCTGACTTGGAGCTTGGAGCCCGATGAGGGCATCGTCATCCGTCCTGGCTTGATTGCCACTTTTTTCTTTGAGAAGGGCAGCACGGTCGAGGTCAGGGCAAAGCTCATCGAGTGCTTCGACAGCTTCTACTCCCTCTTTGGCGCGAAGCTAAAAGGGCAGAAATACATGGATGCCAAAACCAGGAAAATGGGCGCATCCGATTATCAGAAGTCCAAAGACAAGATCTTGGCCATCACTGATCCGCATGAGCGGATTGAGTGGTTTGTCAGTAGCGAAGCCGTGCCGGACTTGGCTCCGGAATACTCGGTTTCCTGCTTGACGCAGCAAAGCATTCACGAAGGCTGGGGCGACAAGTCATTTTTCAAAATCGTGCTGCCCGCGGCCACTGTGTTCGATGAAGCAAGCCTTGGTCAGTACCAACAGCTGCTAGCCTTCATCTGTGACGCCTTACAACCGGTTCATGGTTATGGTGGCCTGTCTCCCATCCTGCCATATGACTATCATCGGTACTTGCCCAATGAGTATGAGCTTGCGCAGCGGTTTATCGGCTTGAATATCGATACCCGCTCCTTCAGTGCCGGAGGCTTCGAGCTGAAGAGTCATATCAAGGGCGCAGACTGGTACACGATTCTGGGAAATGAGTTTGTACAGCAGCTTGATGGTGAAGAGGCTATCCGCGCTAAGTTAGCGCCCTGGCACGATATTTCCATACGCCGATATACAAGCGGACTGATGATTCAGGCGGGCCCATACCCTGACTTGGGCGCGCCTAATGCCCGCCCTCCGGAGCCCTATGTGGTGGTCAGTCACTTGGTGAGATCGATACGTACCACCGAGCCAGGCTCCCTGCATTACCACCTGCCTCAACAAAATGGGTTCGACAAGTCCGAAACCGTGAGCTGGTATGCGCGTTTCGACGCGACCCCATTGCCGAAGGGGGAGCCGCTACCAGCACAATCGGAGCATGGAGCTAGGTGCGAGGCCGGCAAGCCTTGTCCTGAGAGCGGACATTGGTGGACGCCCGCCATGGAGAACTCTCGGCAATATTTCACCCAAGGTGAGCTTATGCCTGATTTCTCGCACTCAACGTATGGCAGCACGATCTGGTATCGAGAACCGGTCTCCGGCAGCAGATGAGCCATTGAAGAGGAACGCTTAAGCATCCGCAGGCATGCAGATGGGTTAGGGATGGAGCAATGGAGCAAGTAGAAACTCCACGACAATTACAGCGACTACAGCAATACCAAGATGAGCTGGTTTGGACCCTGGGCGCGGATGATGCCATTGTGGTGCGCCCAGGTCTGATTGCCACTTTTTTCTTTGAAGGCGGCAGTTCAATTGCGGTACGTGAAAAAATAGTGGCGTGCTTTGATGCTTTCTACGACAAGTTCGGCTCTCATCTAAGAGGGAAACAGATTGGCTCTGGCAAGTACACCAAGATGGCCAAGGATGGCTATGCCGCCAATAGAAGTACCGCTCTTGCCAATACCGATCCGCACGATGCGCTAGAGTGGACGATAAGTTCAGAGCCCACTCCGGAGTGGGCGCCCGCCTATGCGATGCAGTGTCTGACACGACGGGAACTACACGAAACGTGGGGGCATAAATCCTATTTGAAGTTCACTCTGCCGCATACCTTATTGTTTGAGAAAAACGGCACCTCTATTTATCAGAATTTAGTTCAGTTTGTTTGTAATGCTCTCTCCCCCATTCATGGCTATGGCGGCCTATCGCCAGTCCTACCTTATGACTTTGACCGCTACTTGCCCAATGAGTACGAACTGGCGCAGCGCTTCATTGGGTTGGATGTGGACAGCATGTCGTTTTCTGCCGGTGCGCACGAGTTGCAAAACCATATCAAAGGCGCCAACTGGCTCACCATTTTGGGGAGTCAGTTCGTTCAGAAATTGGGAGGAGAAACATCACTCCGCGCTCAGCTAGCAAGCTGGCCGAATATCGTTCTGAGCACCTACCCTGGTGGCTTGATTATCCAAGCCGGAGAGTACCCTGACCTTGGCGCACCGGAAGACGGCGCCCCCATTTCCTATGTGGCAGTGAATCATGTAGTGAAACCAATTCGCACCACGGAGCCAGGCTCCCTGCATTACCACCTGCCTCAACAGAATGGGTTCGACAAGTCCGAAACCGAGAGCTGGTATGCGCGTTTTGACGATGCGACGCCGGTGCTCAGCCCACCCCCTCACGCTCCGGCCGGTGCTTGAGCGGCGAGGCCGGGCTTCCCTAGATCAAGTTATGGCAGCACACTGTCTGGTATCGGCAGCGCGAGTAGCGGTGATCATTAGGCTTAGCTTGTAGGCGCAGTATTAATACGAAAAATGCGAAAGACAGTAAATGAATGCACGAGTGGATTTGAATAATCAGGATGTCACCTGGGAGACAAAAGAGCTTGTTGCGGACCCGGCTCGCTTGCTGGCGAGAATGCGGAGCGCGGGTTTGCCCTTGCAGGATGGCGTTGCCGGGGAGGTGGAGGGCGAGTCCGACGGCAGCAAGATCACGGCTTTGGTGGCGGTCAGCGCGGACCGTTTGGCGGCGATTGTCGCGTCGCCAAGCGGCTTGGTATACCGGCTGGAGCCGGAGATTATTGAGCAGGAGTGGTGGTCGTTTGCCGCTCGGTATTACTACATCGTGACGGGCAATCTGGCGGATCGGCAATTGCTGGCCGAGCATGCCGGCGTTGAGCTCAGCGCCGTCAAGGGTAAAACGATTTCCAGGAAGAAGCTGGCCGAGCCTTCCGGACTGACTCTGGACCAGTTGTTGGATCAGGCATGCCCGGAACTGGCGCAACGGCAAGAATCGTTATTTGATTGATGGTTTTGGCTGTAACTGCATAGTCGGCAACGCCGCAGCGCCCGCTGCGGCGTTTTCACATCTACATCACCGAGCCAATCAGTCTGTGGCTGGTTTGTAGTTCCTGCCGCACCGGTTCCAGCAAGGTCACGATTTGGTCACAGTTCAGCGTTTTGTCTTCCGGGCAGCTTTGCAGCAGGGTCAGCAGCGCGTGCAGGTTTTGGCTGGCGTAGTGGAGGTGCATGGTGCCGCGGGTGATGCTTTCGTCCACGTCCAGATAGCGGCGGTCCAGCTGTTGGCTCAATGTTTCCAGTTCCGAGCAACCCTGGGCGTTGACGCGCAACGCTGTCAGCAGGTCTTGCAGCTGTTGCAGGACGGGGGTGGCGCTGGCGGCGAGGGTTTCCATCAAGGCGTCGGGGTCGGGGTTTGGTTGGGAGATATTCAATATATTCACTATGGCCTCCACAAACATTTGCTTAAGGAAGCCTGCGCGGCACGCACGGAAGGCGTGGGCAGGCACATGACAAAGTGGGAGGACCGGCATATTAGCGGCAGCCCCGGAGGGCTCAATGCCATGCGCCCGCCCGGTTGTGGCTAACGCATGGACACGGCGAACCACGGCCAAGCGGTTCGTCCGAATATGCAAGTTGGGCCTCCCAGCCCATGGCTGCGTTATTTGGCGCAGCGCATGGGCAGAGTAAGGGGGGCAAGGCCCAGCGTCAAGGCGGCGGCGGGCCGGGGTGGGGATTACAGCAGAAAGCCGCCCTTTACGGGCGGCTTTTGGCGTTGCAGCGCCGCGGCGCGGCGATCACTTGCCGGTTCTAAGAAGGCGTTTACGATCTTGCGAGCTAGAGCGAGACAGGGCGTTGCGGCTAAGAAAGCGGAATGTAGCTCCGGTACATGAGCGTTTCGGAGCGGTGCCACCGTGTCACGTCTCACGACGCGCAGCAGATCGTCAATAGGTTCTAAGCCGCGTTCATGGCGGCGCCGGCCGGGGCCGTCACGGCGCCCAGGTCCTGGATGATGTCGTCAATCAGGCGGTCCAGCCGCTGGCTGTCGTGGTGGTGGGGCGTGGTGATCAGGTGGGCCGCGCCGCCGGATCTGGCCAGGCCGTGTTTGTTGCATACCGGTTCAGACGGGCTGGGGAAGACCACGGTGATGGAGTTCTTGCAGCGCCAGGCCTGGATGCCGGCGGACTGGAAACGGTCTATCGCGTATTGGGCCATGTCCAGGCAATGGCGCACTTTGCGGCGCCATTCCGCCAGCGGCCGGCTCTTGATGGCCGCCCACAACATCATGGGGGTGTGGCCGTTGCGGGAGCCGCTGATGGTTTGGTCGTTGGCGGAGATGTAGTCGATTTCCACGGAGATGCGCGACACATTGCTGCGTTTGGCCAGCACGATGCCGCATGGCATGGGCGAGCCTATCATCTTGTGGCCGGACACGCTGATGGAGTCGATGCCGTCGGCGAAGGAGTAGGGCTGCGGGCTGTCGACAAAGGGCAGGATCATGCCGCTGAGCGCGGCGTCCGCGTGCAGGTAGTAATCCCGCCGCGGGATGCCGGCCTCAGCCAGCTTGTCCTGGATGACGCCGATGTCGTCCACGGCGCCTTTCATGGTGGTGCCGACGTTGACGAAGACGATGGGATGGCGCTCCTGGTCTTGCTGGATTTTGGCCACCAGGTCGTCGTAGTCGATTTCGCCGCTGGGCAGGGAATCCACCGCGCGGGATTTGATGCGCAGCAGCTTGATGATCTTGGCCACGGAGTAGTGGCTGTCCTTGGAGTAGTACAGGGTGGCGTCCGGGAACAGTTCGCGGGCGAGGTAGCAGCCGAACATATTGCCTTCGGTGCCGCCGTTGGTCACGTAGCCCCAGCTTTGGTCAAAGGGGATGTGGAACAGTTCGGCGAAGAAGTGCATGACTTCGCGTTCGAAGTCGAAGGAATTCAGCAGGTAGTTGCTGCTTTCGTTCCAGTCGCCGCAGTTGTTGATGGAGAAGCGCAGGAAGCGGTGCAAGGGGGCGTAGTCGAAGTCGGCTGACTCTGGATAAGCGAGATTGAAATATTGGTGTTGCAAGCAGTACTGCCAAAAAGATTCGATACGGTTTTGGTCAAGTTGGGACAGCGACATGGGTGACTCCGTGGTTTCTCAGAACCTGTTCACGATTCGCTGCGCGGCGACGGGATAGTTTAGACAGGGCGTTGAGAACGCTTTCGAAATGCTCACGCACTCTGCGCGCATTCCGCTTTCTCGGCTGTTCTCGCCTTGTCTTGTCGGCTTGCAAGATCGTGAATGGGTTCTTGGTGGGTGGGTATTGCTGGTGTTTTTCCTTGTTGGCTGGGCGTGGGTTGGCGCCCGGTTTTGTCTGTTTTAGGGTTTTGTTAGTGGTTTTTAGTGCGTGTTTACGCTCTGGCGAGCAAGCGCGAGACAAGGCGTTGCGGCTGAGGAAGCGGCATGCACTTGTGGCGCATGAGCATTTCGAAGCCGTACTCACCGTGGGGCGTCTCACGACGCGCGGCAGGTCGTAAACAGGTTCCAAGGGCCGGTTCTGCGCGCCGGCCTCGGCCATTCTTCAAGCGTCCGCTTGCCGGGCGTCCAGCAGCGCTTCCCAGCCCGCCAGGGTGGGGGAGCGGCTCAATTCTTCCGTGCGCACGGGGATGCCGCGGGCGTTGAGCTCCGCGGCCAGCGTCATCAGGCGCAGGGAATCCAGGCCGTAATACATCAGGTTTTCCGTGGGGTTCAGTTCCCCGTCTTCCGCCAGCAACTGCCGCAGCCGGCCATGCAGCCATTGGCGCGGGTTGGCGGCTGTTGCTTGAGGCGCGCCGCCGGCTTGCGGCGGGGTGGTGCTGATTGCTTTTTCATTCGTCATGACGATTTCACCTGGATCATTGCATCACGCTAAAAATGTAAATTATAATCATTCGCATTTAGAGATGCCATATGGAGATGGAAGAAATGCAAGAAATCCATTTGTCAATTTTCATGGGTGCGCAATGAGAGAGCTGACTTCAATGCAGGCGGCCTGCTGGATGGGCCGGGGCGATCATTCCGATCTGGGTGGCGTCTCTGCGCATTTGTATGCGGAGTTCGACGGCCAGGCCATTGAGCTGCCGCGTTTGGTGGCCGCGCTGGCCCGGCTGGGCCGCGAGCACGCCATGCTGCGCGCCTGCGTAACGGCGGACGGCATGCAGGCGCTGGCGGCAGCGGACAAAGCGCCCCATCTGGAGGTGGAGGATTTCACCGCCTTGGAGGGCGAGGCGCTGGCGCAGCGCCTGGAAGCCAAGCGCCAGCAGTGGACTCATCAGCGGCTTGACCTGGCAACCGGTCAAGCCGTTCGTTTTTCCATCAGCCTGTTTGGCGCGGGCGATAGCCGGCTGCATGTGGACGCGGACATGATCGCCGTGGACCCGTCCAGCTTCCGCGTGCTGATGGAGGATTTGGCGCTGTTCTACGAATCCCCGGACGCGGAGACGCCGCCCACGCCTTCCTTCTTTGAGTGGTGCGACCGGGCGCGGGACGAGCCCTGGCTCAAGGCGGCCCGGGAGCGGGACCGCGATTGGTGGCGCGCGCAGTTGGCCGATATCGCGCCGGCGCCGTCCTTGCCGCGCCGGGAGGGGCCGGCGGGCGCGGCATCCAGCCAGCGCTTGTGCGCCTGGCTGGCGCCGGAGCAGCGCCAGGCTTTGCGGCGGCTGGCCAAGGCGCAACGGCTGACGCTGTCCGGCCTGATGCTGGGCGTGTTCGCCCAGGCTTTGGGCGCGGCCACCGGGGACCGGCGCTTCCGGCTGAATGTGCCGGTGTTCTGGCGGCCGCCGCTGTTGGAGGGTGCGGAGCGCATCATCGGGGAGTTCGCCAATCTGGTGTTGCTGGATGTGGATTTGGACGCGGCGCCGACTTTGGGCGCGCTGTGCCGAAACCTGGCCGCGCAGTTGCTGGAGCGCGCCGGCCATTGCGCTTATCCGGGCGTCAATCTGATGCGGGATCTGTCCCGTCATCACCGTTCGCCGCAGATCGCGCCGGTGGTGTTCACCGCGGCGCTGGACATGCCGGGCGGGGAGTTGTTCTCGGAGCGGGTGCGGCGCGCCTTCGGCGCGATGAACTGGGTGATTTCGCAGGGGCCGCAGGTGGCCTTGGACGCGCAGATCGTCAGCGCGGACGGCGGGGTGTTGATCAATTGGGACATCCGCCTGGACGCCTTGCCGCAAGACTGGATCACGCAGCTGTTCAACGATTTCGTGGCCCTGGCCACCGCCGTGGCGGCGGACCCGGCCGCGCTGGAGCGCCCGCTGGCGCAGCCGGAGGCGGAAACGCCGCTGTCGGTATTGCAGCAGGCGTATCTATTAGGCCGCACCGCGCAGCTGCCGCTGGGCGGGGTGGCGATGCAGGAGTTCCGCGAATACCACGGGACGATGGACCCGGCGCTGCTGCGCGCCCGGCTGGGCGAGATGGCGCGGCGTCACGATTGCCTGCGCACGGTGATAGACGTTGCGCGCTTGCGGCAGCGGGTCCGCGCGCAGCCGCGGGTGAATCTGCGGGAGGTGGATTTGCGCGCCTTGTCGCCGGCGGCGGCCCAGGAGCGGGTGGCGGCGGCGCGCGAGGATTACGCCCACGCGTTGTTTGATCTGGAGCATGCGCCGTGGGAGCTGACGCTGTTCCTGCTGCCGGACGACAGCTTGACGGTGTTTGCGCGTTTCGATGCCTTGATTGTCGATGGACGCTCCATCGCCGCGCTGATGCTGGAGCTGTTCCAGGGCGTGGCGGAGCCGAGCAGGCCGGCCGCCGCCGCGGCGGCCGAGGCGTCCGCTGAAGCCCGCAAGGCGGACGCGCTGTACTGGAAAAACAAGCTGGCCGATTGCGGCGGCGCGCCGCGGCTGCCTTGGCGCAAGCCCTTGGATCAATTGGGCGTGGCGCGCTATGAGAGGCAAAGCCTGACGGTGAGCGCGGAGCGTTTCGAGCGGCTGGGCAAGCTGGGCAATGGGCAGCGCTTTTTCAAGAACACCACGGTGATGGCGCTGGTGTTGGAGGTGTTGTCGCATTGGCTGGACGAGGGCGGTTTGTGCGTGGCGGTGCCGGTGGCGCCGCTGCCGTCCGGCGGTTTCTCCAACCGTTCCAGCTTTATCGCGGTCACGTGGCAGGCGGGGCTGGACAGCCTGGCGGAGCGCGGCCGCCGCTTGCAGGCGGACGTGATGGAGGGCTTGCAGCACCTGGCCTTCTCCGGCGTGGACCTGGCGCGGATGCTGTTTGAGAGCCATGGCCCCGGCCCGGCGCTGCCGGTGGTGGTGACCAATGGCTTGTCGTGGCCAACAGCGGCGGACGGCGCAATGCGCCAGATCGGCGGGTTGACCCAGACGCCGCAGGTGGCGATGGATCTGCGTTTTTCCGCGCGGGCGGACGGCGCGCTGGTGTTTGACATCGATTACGCCCGCGACGCGCTGGAACCGGCTCTGGTGGGCGCGGTGCTGAGCGCGCTGGAGCGGGCCATCGAGCAGGTGACGGACAGCGGCGTGTTCGAGGCCCCGGCCGGCCGGGTGTTGGATTACGGCCATTACCGGCTGAACAGCGTGGAAGCCGAGGCGCGGCGCGAGAATTTCCTCGGCCGCATCGCCGCCCATATCTTCGACCCGGACAACGCCCGGGTGGCGCTGATCAGCGGTCAGCGGCGGATACGCTACGGCGAGCTGGGCGAGGCGGTGTCCCGAGCGATGGCGGCGCTGAAGGCGCGCGGCGTCAGCGCTGGCCAGGTGGTGGCGGTGTGCCTGCCGCGCAGCCCGGAACACACCATCGTCACCCTGGCGTGCGCCTTCAGCGGCGTGGTGTGGGTGCCGATAGACGCGGCGTCCCCGGAGGAGCGGCTGCGTTATTTGCTGGACAACTGCCGGCCGGACTTGGTGGTGGCGGCCCAGCCCTTGCCGACCGAGCATGCGCGGGCCACGCCGGAGCAATTGCTGGCCGAGGCCGCGCCGCTGGCCGCGCGCGGCGGCTGGCAGGCGCTGTCCCTGAGCGAGACGCCGGCGTATTACCTGTACACCTCGGGCACCACCGGCAAGCCCAAGTGCGTGGTGTTGTGCAACCGGGCCACGGCCAATGTCATCGGGGCCACGCTTGAGCATTGGCAGGTGACGCAGCGCGATGTGTGCCTGTCGGTGACGCCGCTGCACCACGATATGTCGGTGTTCGACGTGCTGGGCAGCCTGACTGCCGGCGCCACCCTGGTGTTGCCGGAGGCGGGCGAGGAGAAGGACGCGGTGCGCTGGAACCAGCTGGTGGACGAGCACGGCGTCACGCTGTGGTGCACGGTGCCGGCGATGCTGGAGATGTTGCTGTCTTGCCGGCAGGACGGCGGGCTGCACAGCCTGCGGCTGGTGGCCCAGGGCGGGGATTACATCAAGCCGTCCATCATCGCGGATTTGCGCGCTGCTCTGCCGGCGGCGCGGCTGCTGTCCTTGGGCGGGCCGACGGAAACCACGATCTGGAGCATCTGGCATGACATCGTCGCGGAGGACAGCGCCAAGGTGCCCTATGGCCGGCCGCTGCCCGGCAACCGCTATTGGCTGCTGAACGAGCGCGGCGAGCATTGCCCGGCCGGCGTGGCCGGCCGCATTCACACCGCCGGCGTCAATCTGGCGCTGGGCTATCTGGAAAACGGCGAGCTGACCCAGCACGACTTCGTCACCGTGCGCGACGAGGCCGGCCAGCTGGCGCGCGCCTTCCGTACCAGCGACTGCGGCCGTTACCGGCCGGACGGGGTGATGATGTTCGACAGCCGGGTCAACGGCTACGTCAAGGTGCGCGGGGTGCGGGTATCGCTGCCGGACATCGAGATGGAGCTGATCAAGCATCCGGCGCTGGCCCATGTGCTGGTGGTGGATGTGGGCGATGAGCGGCAGGGGGAGCTGAGCATAGGCGCGCTCTACGTGGCCAAGCCCGGCGCGGAGGCGAGCGCGGCGGATCTGCGCGAGCACGCGCGCCGCGTCCTGCCGCAATCCCATGTGCCCACGCGTTTCTTGCCGGTGGAGCAACTGCCCCTGTCGCAAAACGGCAAGCCGGACCGCCGCGGCGCGCGCGCGCTGTTGCAGGCGCCGGCCCAGGAGCGTGCCGTGCCACCCGCGCCCGCTGTCGCCGTTGTCGAGGCTCCGGTCGCGGCGACGCGGCACCGGCGCCCGGTGCTGGACATTTATCTGGGCGTGCTGGGGCGTTCCTACCAGGAGCTGGCCGACGAGCTGCTGGATTTCAGCAGCATGGGTTTGCTGCCCCAGCATCTGAAAGCCATCGCGGCGCGCCTGCGGGAAAGCTTCGCCGTCGAGCTGTCGCCCGGCCAGCTGCTGCGTTGCCGCAATGTGGCGGATGTGGAGCGTTTGCTGGCGGCTGGTCAGCCCTGATCAAACTCACCCCGGGGCGGCGATCCCGCCCTGGGGGCAATCGATAGAACCTTTGATAGAACCTTGGGAGTTTTTCGCATATGGAAATGGCGAACGTAGATGTTGCCGGCGTCGGCATCGGGCCGTTCAATCTGGGCTTGGCGGCCTTGTTGTCGCGTCACTCGGATATCAAAGGGGTGTTTCTGGAGCGCAAGCCGGCGTTTCGCTGGCATGAGGGTTTGCTGTTGCCGGGCACCACGCTGCAAGTGCCGTTTCTGGCCGATCTGGTCACGCTGGCGGACCCCACGCATCCGCTCAGCTATCTGAACTATCTGCACCAGCATGACCGCCTTTACCAGTTCTACTACTACGACAACACCCTGGTGCCGCGCATCGAATACGACGATTACTGCCGCTGGGCCGCGCAGCAGCTGCCGGCCTGCCGCTTTGGCGAGGAGGTGCGGGACGTGGCTTACGACGCGGACGCGGGGCGTTTCGTGGTGGACAGCGAGTCCGCGTCGGGCGGGATGCGCCGCTACGCCGGCCGCGATCTGGTGGTGGGCGTGGGCACTTCGCCGTGGCTGCCGGCGTGGGCGCGCGCCAGCCGTCACCCGCGGGTGATTCATTCCGCCCAGTTCATCCCCAATCAGCAGGCGTTGTCGCAGTGCCGGCGCGTCACCGTGATCGGCTCCGGCCAGAGCGCGGCGGAGTGCGTGCTGGCGCTGTTCCGCGAGCTGAGCCCGGAGCAGGCGGCGGCCGGGGCGTCCATTCAGTGGATCACGCGCGCGCCGGGCTTCCACCCTATGGAGTTTTCCAAGCTGGGGCAGGAGTGCTTCACCCCGGCTTATATGCAGTACTTCCACAGCATCCCGCGCGAGAAGCGCCGCGAGGTGGTGGCCGGCCAGGGCCTGCTGTACAAGGGCATCAGCTTCTCCACCATCGGCGATATTTTCGATCTGCTCTACGAGCGTTCGATAGGCGGCCGCGAGCCGGGCCTGAAGCTGTATTCCAATTGCGATGTGGAGGCGCTGGAGGAGCAGGGCGCGGACGGCGCGCTGCGCATGACTTGCCATCACCGGCAGCTGGGCCAGCGTTGCCAGCTGGAGACGGACGCCATCGTCGCGGCCACCGGTTACGCCCACGCCTGGCCGCAGTGGTTTGAGCGCTTGAAGGAGACGGTGCTGGAGGTGGACGCGCAGGGCGATTGCATCGTGGAGGAGGATTTCACCGCCCGCCGCCGCGATCAGGGGCCGGGCCGGGTGTTTGTGCAGAACGCGGAGATTTTCCAGCACGGGGTGGGCTCGCCTGACCTGGGCATAGGCCCGATCCGCAACGCGGCCATCATCAATCAGTTGCTGGGTCAGCCGCGTTATCGCCTGCCGCAGCGTTCGGCGTTCCAGCATTATGGGCTGCCGCAGGGCTAGGTTCGAAACCGGCCGGTGGGTATCGCTGCGCTCCACCCACCCTACGAAGGCTGCTTGTCGCGGTAGGGGGGGCGCAGCGATACCCACGCGGACTGGGCCTGGGGCGCATCGGACGCGGGGTTTCCTGGGGCCAAGCTAAGGTGAAATAGATTGCGAATAGGCTCTGAAGCCGAATGGAATTGACGCCCCCGCTCTCGTTTGAGGGCGGGGGCGTCAGGCTTTGCGCGCCGTTTCTCCGACGCGCAGCGGACCGTAAACGACGGCTTAGCCCAGCAGCTCTTCCAGCCTCCGCTCGCTGGCGTCGCCCGCGCTCAAGAGCGCGAACAAGCGGTGCAGCGTGGCGCAGATGGCCTCTAGCTGGGCGGCGGAGTAGCGTTCCGCGCGGTAGGTGATGACCAGGCGCAGCGAGCCGTCGTGCGCGTCTTCCATGATCTCGAACTGCAGGCCGAACATGGATTCGCTCTTGTCCGGGTCGATCTGGCGGTAGCGGATCTCGCCGCCGTCCGGGGCCGGCAGCGCGCCGTTGAGCGCGTTGTTGGCGTGGACCTGGACGTAGACGTCGAACAGCAGGCCGTCCGCCGGCGTCATGCCCAGCGCGTTTTGCACCAGTTCCAGCGGAATGTCGGCGTAAGCCATGGAGTCGTTGATGGTCAGGGTCACGTCCTTGAGCAGGCTGCCCAGCGATTGCCCGCGGTCGAAGCGCACCCGGTGCGCCACCATGGTGGTGAAGTAGCCGACGGTGTCGAAATACGCCGCGTCGGTGCGGCCGGAGGACGAGGTGCCGATCACGATTTCGGGCAGATCGCCCAGCTTATGCAGGGCCAGCGCGATGGCGGTGTAGACCACGCTGAACAGCGAGGAGTCATGACGCTTGGCGAAGGCGGTGATCGCTTCCTGCGTGCCCGGCTCGGGCTTGAACTCCAGCCATTTGGCCTTGAAGCCGGCGGCTTGGTCGGGCGCGGCGACCGGCGCGGCCGGGTCCGGCAGGCGCAGGCCCGGCGTGGCGCCGCGCAGCATGGCGGTCCAGTAGTCCATGTGGCGCGGGTTGACGCCCTGGCTCTGTTGTTCCAGCGCGAAGGCGTGGAAGGAGGGCGCCGGGGCGGCCCATTGCGGCGCCTTGCCGGCGGCGCGGGCGCGGTAGGCCAGCGCCAGCTCGTCCATCATCACATTGAGCGACCATTCATCGATCGCCATGTGATGCACCAGGAAGGACAGGGTCTGGCGGCCGGTGGCCGGGTGGCGCAAGAAGCGTATCCGCAGCGGCAGTTCCCGGCTCAGGTCGAAGCGGTGGGCGGCTTCGTCCGCCAGCGTCAGCCCCTCGCTCTCCGCGCTGCTCCAGAACCACTTGTAGCCGCCGGCTTCCGTCAGCGGCACGATGCGCTGGAGCGCGGCGCCGTCTTCTTGATGGAAGGTGGCGCGCAGGCTGGCGTGGCGTTCCAGCAAGTCGCTGAAGGCCAGGCGGAACAGGTTTTCGTCCACCGGATCGAGGAAGTCCAGCGCGAAGGGCAGGTTGAAGATGGTGCCGAAGTCGTAGGCGGCGTAGGCGCGCCACAGCGAGGCTTGCGCCAGCGCCAGCGGCGCTTGCCGCACTTCGGCGGACGGCGCGGCCTGACGGCGTTGTTCGCTGACGGTGGCGCGCGCGGCCAGCGCGGCGGCGGTGGGCGCTTCAAAGAAGTCGTTGAAGCGGATCTGGATGCCGTGCTTGCTTTGCAGGGTGCCGATGATGCGGGTGGCCAGCAGGGAATGGCCGCCGAAATCGAAGAAGTTGTCGTCCGGCTTCATGCCGGGCTCGGCCAGCACGGCGCGCAGTTCGCTCAGGATGACGGCGGCGATCGCGTCCTGGCCGTCGGCGGCGGGCTGGGCGGCCGCCGGCGGGCGGTAGCCGGTTTCGCCGGCCTGCAAGGGCAGCGGCGTCAGCGCCAGCGGGCGGCGGGCGGCGTCCAGTTGTTGATAGCCCTGGGCCAGCGCGTCCGCCAAGGCCTTGAAGGGCTGGGCCGGCTCCAGGATGGGGTGCAGGCTCAGCGCCAGCACGGCGCTGTGTTCGGTGTGGACGATCAGGGCCTGGAACGGCGGCTGCGTCTCCGCGTCCCAGGGCGCCGCGCGCAGCGCGAGCAGGCGCTCGGCCAGCTGGGCTTCGCTCATGCGCGGGAAGGCGATGCAAGGGTGCCAGCCGTCCACATGGGATTTGCGCAGATCGCCGTCGTCGCTGAACTGGTAGCGGGCGTTCAGCTCCGGCCGGGCCTGGATCAGCTGTTGCAGCGCCAGGGTCAGCAGGGCGAGGTCCGTTTGCTCGTCCAGCCGCCAGGCGTCGACAAGGCGGTTCAGGCGTTCCGGGTGTTGCTGCTGCAATAGCCAGCATTGTTCTTCGTGAAGGCTCAGGGGCAGGCGCTGCGACGGGATGTCGGGGTGGGGGTGCGACAAGAGTGGTCTCCTTCTGAAATTCAACAGCCAATAATCGTTGCGGGCGGCGACGGGAGGCCTTTGACGGTCGCCAGTCAACAGGACGCGTCGTCGGGAGATGACGGCCCTGGGAATGCGTGCGGCGGGTTCTTGCGATGAGATGTCTACGGCATGGAAGGCGCGGGATTCCGGCCGTGTCAGTCATGGCCCCATCGGGCTGAGGGGGCGCTTATGCGTCATGCCCGGCGGCCGTAAACTGGCTTTTCGGCATAATTCATGCAAAGGACATCGGTTGATTACGTCTTGTATGACGTATTGACAATGTCGGTGATAATAATAAAAATGATTATCATTTGCAAATACAAGTGAAAAGGAGAGGGGCGTGGACAATGGCCCGATCACTTTTCAGTCGCAATTGCGGAGCTTGTACCTGGATCACCACGGCTGGCTGTGCGGCTTGTTGCAGCGCAAGTTGGGCAATCCGAACGATGCGACGGAGCTGGCTCACGACATTTACCTGCACCTCATCCAGAAAGGCCGGCTTCCGCCGGCGGACGAATCGCGCTGCCATTTGGCGCAAATCGCCAAAGGCAAGGTGATTGATCTGCTGCGCCGCCGCCGGCTGGAGGCCCGTTATCTGGAAAGCCAGGCCTTGCAGCCGGAGCCGCGCGCGCAGTCGGAAGAGGCGCGCGCGCTGGTGAAGGAGGAGATCAAGGGCGTGGACCTGGCGCTGATGGGCAAATCGTTCAAGGTGCGCCAGGCCCTGCTCTTGTCCCGGCTCAACGGCATGAGCTATGGCGATATCGCCGCGGAGCTGCAGGTGTCGGTGTCGTCGGTGGAGAAATACGTCGCGCTCGGCCTGCAGGCTTGCCGCCGCAGCGTGGAGGCCGGCCTGGGGCAGGGCGCGTGCAAGCCGCATTCATTAATTCGTGTCGTAGAGGAGTTGTCATGAGTGTTGAGGAAGAGGTTTTGGGAGAGGCGGCCGCGGCCGGGCCTATCGCCCGTGTGCTGGCGCCGATACGCGGCCGGCTGATCGCCGCCGGCTTGCTGGCGGGTTTGGGGTCCATGCTGAGCCTGGCGCCGCTGGCCGGCGTCGCCCATATCGCGCAGCTGGCGCTGGGCCAGGGCGCGGCCGCCTTGGGCGGCGATGTCTTGTGGCGGGTGGTGGGCCTGAGCCTGCTTTGCCTGTTCGCCGGCATGACGCTGATCCTGGCCGGCGACGTGGTGGCCCATCTGGCGGACAACCGCATCACCGGCCTGCTGCGCCTGGCGATTACCCGCCGGCTGGCCAAGGTGCCGCTGGGCTGGTTCACCAGCCGCGCCTCGGGCGAGGTCAAGCAGGCGATGCACGACGATATCGGCACCCTGCACAGCCTGACCGCCCATTTCTACACCACGCTGGGGCGCAGCGCGGGCGCGGTGCTGGCGTCCATTGCGTATCTGTTCGCGATGGATTGGCGCATGGCCATCGCCTCGCTGCTGCCGTTTCCGCTGTTCTTCCTGTTCTTCGCGCGGGCGCACAAGGCCAGCGCGGCCAATATGGAGAGCTTTGGCGCCGGCATGGCGCGCATCAACAACGCGGTGGTGGAGTTCGTCAACGGCATTCCGGTGGTGAAGGCCTTTGGCGCGCAGCACAAGGCGCACGGCAGCTACCGCGCGGCGATAGACGCCTTCGCCAGCGCTTTCACCGATTTCACCCGGCCGCTGGTCAGCGCGATGGCCAACGCCAACGCCATCATCGCGCCGGTGTCGGTGCTGGGCGTGGTGCTGGCTTTCGGCGCGCTGATGGTGGGCCTGGGCTGGATCGCTCCGGTGGATGTGCTGCCCTTCGCCCTGGTGGCGCCGGGCCTGAGCTCGCCGCTCTTGATGCTGAGCTATATCACTCATGATTTGAACCACGCCACCGGCGCGGCCCAGCGCGTGCACGCGCTGCTGCAAACCCCGGTGCTGGAAACCGCCGCCGGCGCGGCGCGGCCGGCCGACGCCGAAATCCGCGTGGAAGGGCTGAGCTACGGCTATTCCGAGCAGGAGCCGGTGCTGTCCGGCATCGATTTTACGCTGGTCCCGGGTACGGTGACGGCCATCGTCGGCCCCTCCGGCGCCGGCAAGTCCACGCTGGCGCGGCTGCTGCTGCGCTTCTTCGACCCCAGCGCCGGGCGCATCACCCTGGGCGGCGTGGATCTGCGGCAGCTGGACAGCGCGGAGCTGTATCGGCGCATCGGCTTTGTCTTGCAGGACGTGAGGCTGATCCACGCCAGCGTGCGCGACAACATCGCGCTGGGCCGGCCTTCCGCCAGCCAGGCGGAAATCGAGGAAGCCGCGCGCATGGCCAATATCCATGATCGCATTCTCGAACTGCCGCGCGGCTACGACGCGGTGATCGGCGAGGACGTGCAGTTCTCCGGCGGCGAGGCCCAGCGGCTGAGCATCGCCCGCGCGGTGTTGCTGGACCCGCCGGTGCTGGTGCTGGACGAGGCGACGGCGGCCGCCGACGCGGAAAACGAGGTCAAGCTGCAGCAGGCGCTGTCCGCCTTCGCCCGCGGCCGTACCCTGGTGGTGATTGCGCACCGGCTGGACACGGTGATGCAGGCGGACCAGATCCTGGTGGTGGACAAGGGCCGGCTGATCGAGCGCGGCCGGCACCATGAGTTGCTGGAACAGGGCGGCTGCTACGCGCGGCTGTGGGCGCAGGGTCATTACGGCAAGGCCGGAGAAGCAGAACAGGAAGGATTGGTGCCGCAATGTTGAAGACTTTTATTCGGCTGCTGGGGGAGGACGCGGCCAAATTGCGCCGTTACGCGTGGCTGGCGCTGACCTACAGCCTGCTGTGCGGCGTGACCATCGTGATGCTGGCGCCGGTGCTCAGCCATCTGCTGGCCGGCGAGGCGCGCGCGGCCGGCGCGTGGCTGGCGGCGCAGGCGCTGGGCGTGGCGCTGTGCTGGGGCTTGCGGCGCAAGGTGGAGAAAGCCGGCATCGCCGTCGGCATCGCCGTGCTGCAAGGCGGACGCCACCGTTTGGCCGAGCATGTCGGCGGCCTGCCGGTGGGCTGGTTCAGCGCCGGCAACACCGCCCGGCTCAATCACATCGCCACCCAGGGCATGATGGAAATGGCCCAGCTGCCGGCCCATGTGTTCACCCCGTTGTTTGTCGGCGTGGTGACGCCGGTGGTGGTGCTGGGCGCGCTGTTCGCCGTCAATCCGCTGATGGGCTGGGTGGGGCTGGCCAGCCTGCCTTGCCTGCTGCTGGTGTTTGGGCTGACCGCGCGGCTGAGCCAGCGCGCGGACCAGGCCTATCAGCAGCACGCCGGCCAGAGCAGCCAGCGCATGGTGGAGTTCGCGCAGGCGCAATCGGTGCTGCGTGCCTTCAACGGCGAAAGCGGCGGCACGCGTTTCCTGGAGCAGGCCATCGCCCAGCAGCAGCGCTCCGGCCGGCGCCTGATCCGGCTGTCGGCCTTGTCCTCGGTGCTCAACGTCTGGGCGGTGCAGGCCAGTTTCGCCGCGCTGCTGCTGGTGGCCGCGCTGTGGCTGAGCGACCATGCCGGCCTGGGTCTGACCCCGGCCACGGTGATTCCGGCGCTGGTGGCGCTGATGCTGATGAGCCGCTTCATCGACCCGCTGCTGGACGTGGCCGGCTATAGCGAGGTGCTGCGCGGCGCGCGCGGCCAGCTGCAGGCGGTGGCCAAGCTATTCGAGGTGGAACCCATGGCCGAGCCGGTCCGTTCCGGCGAACCGGCGGACGCCTCGGTGGAGTTGCACCGGGTGGGCTTCCGCTACGGGCCGGAACAGGTGCAAGTGCTGAGCGAGCTCAGCCTGCGGATAGCGCCGGGCAGCATGACGGCGCTGGTGGGCGCGTCCGGTTCCGGCAAAACCACGGTGTTGCGCCTGATCGCCCGCTTCTTCGACGTGGACCAGGGCGAGGTGAAAGTGGGCGGCGTGGATGTCCGCGATCTGTCCAGCGAACGGCTGGCCGGCCAGATCAGCCAGATCTTCCAGGACGCTTATCTGTTCCAGGGCAGCATCGGCGACAACATCCGCATCGGCAAGCCGGACGCCAGCGACGCCGAAGTGCTGGCGGCGGCCAGGCTGGCCGGGGTGGAGGAAATCATCGAACGCCTGCCGCAGGGCCTGGACACCCCGGTGGGCGAGGGCGGCGCGCGCTTGTCCGGCGGCGAGCGCCAGCGCATTTCCATTGCGAGGGCGCTGATCAAGGACGCGCCCATCCTGCTGGTGGACGAGGCCACGGCGGCGCTGGACACCGAGAACCAGGCCGCCATCGCCGAGGCGCTGGCCCGGCTGCGCGGCAAGCGCACCCTGATCGTCATCGCCCACCAGCTGTCCACGGTGGAAATGGCGGACCAGATCGTGGTGCTGGAGGACGGCAAGGTGCGCGAGCAAGGCAGCCACGCCGAGCTGAGCGCGCGCGCCGGCCTTTACGCCCACTTCCTGGAGCAGCGCAGAAGCGCCAAAGGCTGGCGCATCACCGCGGCGCCGGCCGCAGAGGCCCTGTCTTGAAACGACTCGCCTTGCCGCTGCTGCTCTTGGCCTGCAGCGGCTTGTCCCTGATGGTGGGGGCCAAACAGATGGCCTGGACCGGGCCGCTGGCCCTGTCCGACGACAGCTGGCTGACCCTCACCGCCAGCCGGCTGCCGCGCTTGGCGGCGTTGCTGCTGGTGGGGGTGGGGCTGTCGGTGTGCGGGGTGATTTTGCAGCAGATCGTGCGCAACCGCTTTGTGGAGCCGGCCACCTCCGGCGGGCTGGACGCGGCCAAGCTGGGTATCCTGGTGGGGCTGAGCCTGGCGCCGGAGGCAGGCAATCTGGGGCGGATGCTGTTCGCGCTGGCTTTCTGTTTTGTCTCCAGCCTGGTCTTCATCGCCATCATCCGCCGCATCCAGTTCAAGAACACCGTGCTGGTGCCGGTGATAGGGCTGATGTACGGCAGCGTGCTCAGCGCGGTGGCGGAGTTCTACGCCTACCGCCACAACATCCTGCAAAGCATGCAGGGCTGGCTGCTGGGCGATTTTTCCAAGATCGTCGAAGGCAATTACGAGATCGTCTACCTGATCCTGCCCATCGTCGCGCTGGCGTATTGCTACGCCCACCGCTTCACCGTGCTGGGCATGGGCGAGGAGATGGCGGCCAGCCTGGGCCTGAGCTACGCGGCCACCGCGGCGCTGGGCCTGGTGCTGGTGGCGGTGACGGTGGCCGCCACCGTCATCACCGTGGGCGCCATTCCCTTTGTCGGCCTGGTCATTCCCAATCTGGTGGCGCTGCGCTGGGGCGAGAACCTGCAGCGCACGCTGCCCATCGTCGCCGCCTGCGGCGCCTTGTTGATGTTGGTCTGCGACATCATAGGCCGCCTGCTGATCTACCCGTTTGAAGTGCCCATCGGCCTGACCGCGGGCAGCGTGGGCGGCGTCCTGTTCCTGATGATGATTCTATGGAAGCACAAATGAGGGATGCCCTGATCCGCCGCGGCGTCTGGGCGCTGGCGGCGGCGCTGGCGCTGGCGTTCCTGCTGCTGGGCTCCGGCCTGGATTTCGATTACGTGATTCCCAACCGCCTGATCCGCCTGGCGGCGATGGGGGTGGCCGGCGTCTGCATCGCCGTGTCCGCGCTGACCTTCCAGACGCTGACCGGCAACCGCATCCTGACCCCGGCCATCATGGGCTACGAGGCGATCTACCTATTGCTGCAGGCGCTGCTGGTATTGCTGCTGGGCGCGCAAAGCCTGGCGCTGCTGGGCCGTCACGGCAACGCGCTGCTGTCCATCGCGGTGATGCTGGCCTATTCCTGGGCCTTGCACCGCGCGCTGTTCCGCAAGGAGCGCAACGATCTCTACCTGCTGCTGCTGAGCGGCCTGGTGCTGACCATGGTGCTGGGCACTTTCACCCAGTTCATCCAGCTCAAGACCAGCCCCGGCGAGTTCGCCATCCTGCAGGGCTTCAGCTACGCCTCCTTCAACCGGGTCCAGCCCGGGGCCTTGCTGTTCGCCGCGCTGCTGACCGCGGCCGTGGCCTGGCTGGTGCGCCGGCGGCTGGCGGTGCTGGACGTGCTGCTGCTGGGGCGCGAGCAGGCCATTTCCCTGGGCGTGGATTACCCCGGCAATGTGCGCATGCAGTTGGCGCTGATCGCGGTGCTGGCGGCGGTGTCCACCAGCCTGGTGGGGCCCACCGCCTTCATGGGCGTCTTCGTCGCCAACATCACTTACGCGCTGGCGCGCACCTTCCGGCACCGGGTCACGCTGCCGCTGGCCTGCGCCGTCGCCATCGCCATCTTCATTGCTGCCCAACTCCTGGTGGAGCAGCTGTTCAATTACAAAACCACCGTCAGCATCCTGGTCAACCTGGTATGCGGCGCTTATTTCCTGGCGCTGATGGTGCGCAGCAGAGGACATGCATGATCACGCTTGAGCGCGTCTACAAAGCCTACGGCGACAAACAAGTGCTGCGCGACGTCAATCTCAGTTTTCCCTCCCGGCAAGTCACCTCGCTGATCGGCCCCAACGGGGCCGGCAAGAGCACGCTGCTGATGTCCGTCGCCCGGCTGTTGAAGCCCAGCGCCGGCCGCATCCTGATGGACGGCGAGGAGATAGAGCGGATTCCGCTGCGCAGCTACGCCAAGCGCGTGGCCACCTTGCGTCAGCACCCCAATATCGGCCTGCGCCTGACGGTGGAGGAGCTGGTGGGTTTCGGCCGCTTCCCTTACAGCCAGGGCCTGCTGAGCCGGGACGACCGCCGCGCGGTGGACGAGGCGCTGGCCTTCCTGGGCTTGCAGCCGCTGCGCGCCCGCTATCTGGATGAGCTCAGCGGCGGTCAGCGGCAGATGGCTTTTCTGGCGATGAGCATCGCCCAGCAGTCCGACTACCTGCTGCTGGACGAGCCGCTCAACAACCTGGACATGAAGCACGCGGTGCGCATCATGCAGGCGATACGCCGGCTGAGCGAGGAACAAGGCCGCACCGTGATCCTGGTGGTGCACGACATCAACTTCGCCGCCAATTACTCGGACCACATCGTCGCGATGAAGGCGGGCGCGGTGCATGGCTGCGGCCCGGTGGCCGAGGTGGTCACCCAGGCGCGGCTGCGCGATCTCTACGGCCTGGCCGTGGACATCCTGCCCAGCGAGCGCGGCTTCGTCTGCAATTACTTCAATCCCTCACCCACTGGAGAAACCGTATGAGCATTCATAAGACGCCGCGCGCGCGCGCGGCCCTGCTGGCGCTGGCCGTGGCCGGCGGCTTGCTGGGCTGCGACGCCCGACAGGCCGCGCCGGAAGCGGCCGCCGCCGCGCCGGCGGCCCAGGCCGCCTACGCCCCGCTCACCGTCAAGCATGAGCTGGGCACCACCCAGATCAAGAAGCGGCCGGAGCGGGTGGTGGCCTTCGACATGAGCGAGCTGGACGCGCTGGACCAACTGGGCGCGCCGGTGGCGGGCATCTCCAAGGACTATGTGGCCGGCTTCCTGAAGAAGTACGAGCAGGACCCCAAGGTGATGGACGTGGGCACCACCATCCAGCCCAATCTGGAACGGCTGCACGCGCTCAAGCCGGACCTGATCCTGATCTCGCCGTTGCAGGCGCAAAGCTATCCGGAGCTGAGCCGCATCGCGCCGACGCTGCATTACGACATCGACCTCAACAACCGCCCCGGCCATACCCTGGACACGGCCAAGGAGCATTTGCTGACCCTGGGCCGGATTTTGGGCAAGGAAGCGCTGGCGCGCGAGAAAGCCGGCGAGATCGACGCCAAGATCAAGCAGGTGCGCGAGGTGACCGCCGGCCGCCCGGAGAAGGCGCTGATCGTGCTGCACAACAACGGGGCCTTCACCTCCTACGGCGTGCGCTCGCGCTACGGCTACATCTTCGACACCCTGGGCGTGAAGCCGGCCAGCAATGAGACCAATAGCGGCCTGCACGGCCAGCCCATTTCCAATGAGTTCATCCAGCAGGCGGACCCGGACATCTTGTACGTGATAGACCGCACCGCGGTGATGGAGCGGCGGCCGGCCCTGAATCTGAAAACCCTGGACAACCCGCTGCTGCGGCAGACCAAGGCCTGGCGCAAGGGCAAGGTGATCTTCGCCGACGCCGAAACCTGGTATCTGTGCACCGCCAGCCTGAGCTGCCTGAACCGGATTGGGGATGAGGTGATCAAGGGCTATCGCGGCTGAAAGCCGGTTTACGATCTTTGCTGCCGTGTTTTGAAATCCAGCGCGGTACGCGGAAAACCGCGCAGCCGATGTGTCCCGGCCCTTCAAGTGATTTCCGCGTGGGTATCGCTGCGCTCCTCCCACCCTACTGATGACGAGCAAGCCTGTGTAGGGCGGGAGGAGCCGTAGGCGATACCCACCAGCGGTCTCTATGTTCACCAAGGTAGCTCTTGAAACCAGCTTTCATGATCTGCTGCGCGTCGTGAGGCGCGCGTTCAAAATGCTCCTACCCCTTGCACATTCCGCTTTCTCAGAACGTGTTTACGATCTCGCGAGCTAAGGCGAGACAAGGCGAAAACGACCGAAAAAGCGGAATGTACGAGTGGTACATGAGCATTTTGAGGGCGTTTTCAACGCCGTATCGCCGACGCGCAGCAGATCGTTAACAGGTTCTCAACGGTTTTCGCTCTTGCTCGCGTGACGTTGAACAAGCGCTAAGCCGGGCGCGAGTTGACTTGACGATGTGCTATCAAAAATGATTTTCATTTCTATTTGAGGGTTTCGCACTTTGCTTCGGAATACATAGTGAAGTGAAACAATCTCCTCACGTAGAAAGGAATCTGGATGTTGAGTCAGAAACGGTCGGCCTCCCCCATATCAACTACACGCCGACTCGCGCCGCAATCCGCCTTCCCCCTGAATACGCTGCGCGCCGCCACCCATCTGGCCCTGATGGTGGGCTTTGGCGGCGCCGGCCTGAGCTTGGCGCCGGCGGCGCTGGCGGCGGACAATGCGCCGGCCCAGGCCAGCAACGGCGCGCCGGAACGGCTGGCGCCGGTGGTGGTGCAAGGCCGCCGCGTCTACGCCGGCGGCCAGCTGGCCACCGATAGCCGGGTGGGCGTGCTGGGCAATCTGGACGTGATGGACACGCCGTTCAGCACCATCAGCTACACCGAGGACTATGTGGCCAACCAGCAGGCGCGCGAGATAGGCGCGCTGATCGGCGCCGCCGATCCCTCGGTTCACGTGGCCAGCAAGGGCACCATCCTCGAGAAATTCAATATCCGCGGCTTCCCCACCTCGGCCAACGACATCACCTTCAACGGCCTGATCGGCATGGCGCCCAATCTGCGCGGCTCCACCGAGATGGCGGCGCGGGTGGAAGTGCTGAAAGGGCCGTCCACCCTGCTCAACGGCATGCCGCCGGAAGGCAGCCTGGGCGGCAGCGTCAACATCGTGCCCAAGCGCGCGGGCAACACGCCGCTGACCTCGGTCACCGCGACTTATGAATCCGACAATATGCCCGGCGTGCACGTGGATGCGGGCCGGCGCTTTGGCGACAGGCAGCAGTGGGGCGTGCGCTTCAACGGCGTTTACCGCAACGGCGACACCGCGGTGGACAAGCAGAAACAGGGCATGAACCTGGCCTCGCTGGGCCTGGACTGGCGCGGAGAGCGCGCCCGCGTCTCGCTGGACCTTTACCGGCAGCGCGAAAAGATGGACGGCATCAATTACTTCGGCATCTTCTCCATCGCCCCCGGCGTGACCCAAGTGCCCACGCCCAAGAAAGGCGATTACCAGTTTGCGCCGGATTGGGCCACCAATACCAACACCACCCAGGTGGCCTTGTTGCGCGGCGAATACGAGCTGAGCGAGGCGCTGACCCTGTACGGCGCCTATGGCCATCGCAAGGCGGACTTCGACGCCACCATCACGCGCGACCGCTTGCTCAATAACGCCGGCGACCTCAGCGTGAGCGCGTTCCGCCTGATGAACGAGGGCACGCAGAAATCCGGCGAGGCCGGCGTGCGCGGTCATTTCGATACCGGCAAGATTCAGCATAAGTGGTCGCTGGCGGCCACGCGCTTCAGCTCGGAGCGCAGCTACCGGGATGGAATGGGCCCCACCTTCAACACCAATTACTATGCGCCGTCCTTCGGGTCCATGCCGGCGTTCCGGTATATGGGCAGGAGCGTTCAGGACAAGCTGGGCAGTATCGCCCTGGTGGATACGCTGTCCTTCATGGACGGCAAGGTGCAGTGGACGGTGGGCACGCGGCGTCAGAACGTGCAGAGCAGCAACTACGACGCCGCCGGCGCGCAAACCTCCAACTACGACCAAAGCCGCTGGTCCCCGGCCACCGCCTTGCTGGTCAAGCTTTCGGACCAGCTCTCGGTTTACGGCAACTATATCCAGGGCCTGAACCAGGGCGGCGTGGCGCCGGACACGGCCAAGAACGCCGGCGAAAGCCTGCAGCCGTATCAGACCGAGCAGTACGAACTGGGCGCCAAGCTGGATTGGGGCGGCCTCACCCATAGCCTGAGCCTGTTCCAGATCGCCCGGCCCAGCGCTTACACCAGCCCGGACAGCAATGTGTTCGGCGTGTACGGCGAACAGCGCAACCGCGGCCTGGAGTGGAGCTTCTGGGGCGAGGCCAGCCGCGGCCTGCGTCTGATGGGCGGCGCGTCTTACACCAGGGCCGAGCTGACCAAGGCGCTGGACCCGGCGCACCTGGGCAAGCAGGCCTCCGGCGTGCCCAAGGTGATGGCCAAGCTGGGCGTGGAATACGATATCACCGCCCTGCCGGGCCTGACCGCTACCGGCAACGCCCAGTACGTGGGCGAGCGCTTCGTCCGCGACAACAACCAGCTGTCCTTGCCGTCCTACACCACGTTTGACCTGGGCGCCCGTTACACCACCAAGCTGGCCGCCAAGGAAATCACCTTGCGCGCCTCGGTGCAAAACGTCGCCAACCGCGCTTACTGGGTGGGTTCGTGGAGCGGCGGCGACGGCAGCGGCTTGTCCGGCGGCCTGGGCGCGCCGCGCACCTTCCTGCTGTCCGGCACCGTGTCGTTCTGAGCATCCGCTTCGCGGACTCTTAGCCTTGCCCTGCCGGCCATGCGGGGCGTTTGACCGACGCCGCGGCTTCCGCCGCGGCGTTGTCGCGTTTACATCACCTTGCAAATCAGCTTATGGGCGGCTTGCAACTCCTGCCGCACCGGCTCCAGCAGCGCCGCGATCTGCTCGCCGTTCAGCGTCTTGGTGTCCGGGCAGCTCAGCAGCAAGGACATCAGCGCTTGCAGGCTTTGGGTGGCGGAGTGAAAACGCAGCACGCTGCGGGTCAGGCCCTCGTCCACCTCCAGATAGCGGCGGTCCAGCTTGCGGCACAAGGCCTCCAGTTCCGGCCGGCCCTGGGCGTTGGCGCGCAGCTCTTGCAACAGGTCTTGCAGTTGCAGCAGGACCGGGGTGGCTTGGGCGTTCATGGCCGCTCCCCCCTGACAGTGACAAAACGGGAATGCCGCCGGTGCAAATTAAATATATTCATTATGAGCTCCACAAAGATCTGCTCTAAGAAACGCCTGCGCGGCGCGGAGGACGCGGGCAGGCTCATGGCCGCGCTGTCGGGCGCGGCGCATGGCAGCCTGAGTGGGGAAGGCGGGAGCGTCAAGACGACAGCCGGGCCGGCCTTGGAACAGACTCTTTAGGCCTTACCAGCGCGCGCGCTTGAACAGGCTGAGCCGGTTGATGCGGAACAGCCGCGCCGGACGCTGCTTGCCGCCGAGGAATTCTTCGGTGGCTTCCAGAATGGCGGCCTCGTCCGCGTATTCGCCGGGCTTGGCGTCCGCCACCTTGATGCCCAAGCGGGAGCGGAAAGTGCCGCGGGACACGGTCTCGCCAAAAATCTGCTCGTAAGTGCGTTGCAGCTGGGTGAGGGTGAACCGTTCGGGCAGCAGCCAGCAGGGCAGGGTGGAGTAGCTGGCCTTGTTGCGCACCCGCTGCACCGCTTCCCGCACTTGCTCCGCGTGGTCGAAGGCCAGCTCCGGCAGCTGGTCCACATCGTAAAAGTGGAATACGCCGTCCCCGGCGTCCTGCAGTTGCTGCAGCGGGATCAGCGCCACGTGGGAGATGGCCACCGACCAGCCTCGCGGGTCGCGCCGCGGACCGGCGAAGGTGCGCAACTGTTCCAGATAGCGCGGCTCCAGCCCTGTCTTGTCGCGCAGCACGCGCATGGCGGTGGCTTCGCAGCTGTCGTCCTTATCCACATGCACATAGCCGCCGGGCAGCGCCAGCTGGTGTTGGCAGGGGGCGTGGCTGCGGCGGTGCAGCGCCACTTGCAGGCCGGCAGCGCCCAGAGTGAGCAGGACAATGTCCACGCTGACGGCGGGCGCGGGGCGCGAGGGGCTCATAGGAGGTCTCCGGTTTGGCTTTTCCAATATTTTCCGCCATATAGTTGCAAAACTCAACTAAGTAAATTTATACTGTGCGCATGTTAGTTGAAATTATCAACTAAGTAAGTCAACGCAGCGCAGGAGTCAGCATCATGTTCAAGATTTTCGCGGATTCGCAGCAAGGCGGCAGCCAGCCGCTGGCCTTTCAGAGCACGGTGTTTCCCGGTGGGGAAGTGCAGGTGTCGGTGGAAGTGGACGCGCCGGCGCAGGCCTTGCGCCTGCACGCCCATCTGCCGAACGCGCAAGCGGTGATGAGTTTGCTGATGCTGAGCGACGCGCTGCGTCGCGCTTACCCGGGCCGCCCGCTGGCCTTGCATCTGCCCTATGTGCCGTATGCGCGCCAGGACCGGGTGGCCAACCCGGGCGAGGCGCTGAGCGCCAAGGTGTTCTGCCAGCTGATCAATGCCCAAGGCTACAGCCGGGTGGTGATCCAGGACCCGCACAGCGATGTGGTGACCGCACTATTGGACCGGGTGGAAGTGGAAGACCCGCTGCCGGCGCTGCGCCGGGTGCTGGAGCGAGTGGGCCCGGCGGCGCTGGTGGCGCCGGACGCCGGCGCGCGCAAGCGGGTGCTGAAGCTGGCGCGGGAGCTGGGCTGCGAGGCGGTGCTGGCGGACAAGGTGAGGGACACCCAAAGCGGCCGCATCAGCGACACCCAGGTGGCCGGCCCTTTGCCGGCGCTGCCCTTGCTGGTGGTGGACGATATCTGCGACGGCGGCCGCACCTTCACCGAGCTGGCCAAGGCGCTGCGCGCTCGCCAGCGGGAACAAGGTCTGGACGCGCCGCTGTACCTGTATGTGACCCACGGTATTTTCAGCCATGGCCTGGAGCCGCTGCTGGAACATTACCAGCAGGTATTCAGCCGTAACGACTGGACGGCGGATGTCCGCTGCCAGCTGGTTTGACTCACTTAATTTAGATAGGGAATCCATCATGAACGCCCCCATCCACCCCCTGGCCCGTGAACTGAACCAACTGCAGCCGTTCAACCTGGCGGACTTCTACAAAACCGGCCATCCCTCCATGTATCCGGCGGCCACCACCAGGCTGGTGGCCAATTTCACCCCGCGTTCGGCCAAGTACGCGCCGGTGCTGCCGGAGCTGTTCGACAATAAGGTGGTGTGGTTCGGCCTGCAGGGTTTCATCCAGCAATACCTGATCGATTTGTTCGACCAAGAATTCTTCCGCCAGCCGCGGGACAAGGCGGTGCGCAAATACCAGCGCCGCATGGATACGGCGCTGGGCGCCGGCGCGGTGCCGGCAGGCCGGCTGGAAGCGCTGCACGCGCTGGGTCATCTGCCGCTGGAAATCCGCTCCCTGCCGGAAGGCGCGCGGGTGGACATCAAGGTGCCGCCGGTGATCTTCAGCAACACGCATCCGGATTTCCCCTGGGTGGCCACCTATTTTGAAACTCTGTTCAGCTGCGAATCCTGGAAGCCGTCCACCGTGGCCACCATCGCGTTTGAATTCCGCAAGCTGCTGGATTACTTCGCCCGCCTCACCGGCAGCGCGCCGGAGTTCGTCAATTGGCAGGGCCATGATTTTTCCATGCGCGGCATGAGCGGGGTGCACGACGCCATGCGCTGCGGCGCCGGCCATCTGCTGTCCTTCACCGGCACCGACACCATTCCGGCGCTGGACTATCTGGAGGATTTCTACGACGCGGACGCGGAGCGGGAACTGGTGGGCGGCTCCATTCCGGCGTCGGAGCACAGCGTGATGGCGCTGCGCATCCTGCTGACGCTGCAGCGGCTGCGCCGCGATCCGGCCCACGCCGGGCTGGAGGAGGCGGCGCTGCGCCGGCTGGCGGAGCGTGAGGTGGTGCGGGAATTCGTCAGCCGGGACTATCCGCGGGGCATGGTGTCCATCGTCAGCGATACCTTTGATTTCTGGAACGTGCTCACGGTGATTGCCCGCGAACTGAAGGACGACATCCTGGCGCGGCGGCCGGACGCGCTGGGCAACGCCAAGGTGGTGTTCCGTCCGGACTCCGGCGATCCGGTGAAAATTCTCACCGGCTACCGCGACGAGGAACTGGTCTGTGTCGACGGCCAGCCGGCGAGGGACGCGGACGGCGCGTACACGACGCTGGCCGACGGCCAGCGGGTGACGGAGGCCGAGCGCAAGGGCGCGGTGGAGTGCTTGTGGGAGATTTACGGCGGCACGGTCAGCGACGCCGGCTACCGGCTGCTGGACAGCCATGTGGGCCTGATCTACGGCGACTCCATCACCCTGCCGCGCGCCCGCGCCATCCTGCGCCGGCTGGCGGCCAAGGGCTTCGCCTCCGGCAATGTGGTGTTCGGCATCGGCAGCTTTGTCTACGGCATGAATTCGCGGGACACCTTCGGCTATGCGCTGAAGGCGATTTACGCGGAAGTGGACGGCGAGGCGGTGGATATCTACAAGGACCCGGCCACGGACGACGGCACCAAGAAATCCGCCAAGGGCCTGCTGCGGGTGGAGCGCGAGGGCGATCATTACGTGCTGCACCAGCAGCAGACGGCGGAGCAGGCGGAGGGCGGCGAATTGCGGCCGGTGTTCCGCGACGGCCGCTTGCTGGCGCGGCAATCGCTGGCGGAAATCCGGCAGCGGCTGATGGCTTCCTGGCAATGCCCGGAACCGGGCAGCATCCGCTGGGGCGTGGAGGACTGAGGCGCAGTAGGTTGTGAACGGACTCTAAGAACGTGTTTACGATCTCGCGAGCTAAGGCGAGACAAGGCGTTGCGGCTGAGAAAGCGGAATGTACGCGTGGTACATGAGCATTTCGAAGGCGTACTCACCGTGTAACGCTCCACGACGCGCAGCAGATCGTAAACAGGTTCTAAGGCCGGGCGTCATGCCTGGCCTTATTGCATTGCCGGGGACTCAATCAAAGCTCAGCTCCACGGTGGCGGCGGCATTGACCAGGCCGGGGCGGATGGCGGGGCCGCTGGCGGCGTAGCGCACCACCATGGGCAGCGCGTGCTGTTGCCTGGCCGCCAGGCTGGTGAACTCGGTGCCCAGCGTATAGGCGCCGGTTTCGCCCTGGCGCTGCAGCTCCAGCCCAATGCCCTGGGCGCTGCCAGGCCCGCCGGCAATGCTCAGCAGCGTGCCGGCGGCGCCGGGCGCGTTGGCGTCGCTCAATTTGGCGCTGACGCTGGTGCCGGGCGCGCAGTCCAGATCGATGTTGAACGGCTTATCGCCGGTGCGGCCAGCGCCGGCGAAGTCTCGGGTGCTGGCGTCGGGCAGGCGGACGGTTTGGCCGGCGTTTTTGAACGAGCAGCCTATCACCCTGATGGCGGGCTGATTGAAGGAGTAGGTGTAGAGCGGCTGTCCGTGATCGCCGCCTTTCTTGTTCTTGTAGTTGACGGCATGGCTTTCCGGATTGAGCCGCCCAGATGTCACCGGGCCGGTTGTGAGCAGTTCGATCGTGTCGGTAATGGTGACGGTATCGTTCAAGGGCATGCCGCGTAGATTGGTACGGCCATTGTTCAGACTTGTGGTGCTGAAGGTCTGAGATTTTCCGGAGTGGGTATTGCTATTTATCCAGCGAATGCCGATGCCGGAAGTTTGGGTTTTTCTGACGCCACTAAGCGATGAGCCGCCGTTGTCGGTGTTGCCATAGGACAAAAAGGCGTACCAGTTGTGTTGGCCGTTGGCGCTGCGCTTGTCGCATTTGACCGTGGTTTTCAGCACCTGCTTGGCGATCAGGTGCCCGGCGGGCGCCAGGTATGGAATCACCAAGGGATCGGGAAGCGCTGGAGTGATGGTTGATGAAACCACTTTGCAATCGGCGTGGCTTGGGCGGCTGCAGCTTCCCAGCGCCAATAGCAAGACGAGGCAGGCCAGCAGCGGGCGGCGGGTAGGCGGCGTGTGCATTTGGGTATCCTTTTCTTTGTTTAAGAGAAGTTCTTCGAGCCTGTTCAAAGTCTCGCGAGCTAAGGCGAGGCAAGGCGAAAACAGCTGAGAAAGCGGAATGTACGCGTGGTGCATGAGCATTTCGAAGCGGTTTTCAACGCCCCGTTCTATCCATCTCGCCGACGCGTAGCAGACATTGAACAGGCTCTTAGAGGCAGGGCAGTGCTAGCCGCAGGTAATGACGCCCCGGCTTGGCGGGCGGCAGCCGATAGCGGGCGCTGCAGCCGCCGTCGCTCCATTTCACGGTCAGCAGGCCTTGCGGTTGTTTGAGCAAGAGCAGCGTCCGGCCTTGCGGGTCCACGATGCCCAAGGGCTGGCCGGCGTCGTCCTCCACGCTGGCGCCAAACGGCGCTGCGCTGCCGTCGCGGCGGCGCAGGCTGAATTGAACGCGCCGGCCGCTGCGCGCCTTGAACACGGCCTTCACCACCGCGCCGCGGCGCGGCACCACTTGCTTGACGCCGTCCTCCAGTTCCAGCCCCGCGCCCAGTTTGAGGCTGTCCAGGCTCAGGCTGTTGGCGCGGTAAGGCTGGGCGTCGGCGCGCACGCTGTAGCCGTTGCCGTTCAGACCGGGGGCGCCGTCCACTTGCAGCAGGGCGAAGGTATCGCCGACGGCGCGGCTGAGGTTGACGCCGCCGCCGTGGACGACGATGGCGCCGCTGGCGCCCAGGCTGGCGGACTGATGGCCGCGGGCGGCGCTGTAGGCGGCGCTCAGCTGCGCGACATCGCCCTGATGGACGCCGCTGGCGTTCAGGCTGGCGTCGCCCTGGCTGTCGCGGCCCACGGAGACGGTGTAGCTGTCGGCCTCGCCCAACTGGCCGCTGAGGCTGGTGTGCAGGGCGTCGCGGCCAAGCTGGGCGCTGAGCTGGGGGGCATGTCGCCCGCTGTCCAGCGGCAGGCTGAAGCCCAGCGTGATCTGGCTGTCGCCTTGGCCGCGGCCGTCGCGGCTCCGGCTGAGGCTGAGGTGGTAATGGAATTGTTTCCAGCGGTGGCTGTAAGCCAGGTTGAGGCTGTGGCTGGCGCCGGGCCGGCCCCAATCGTTCTGCCGGCTGAGGCTGAGATAAAGGCTGCCGCGGCGGCCTTCCCGGCCCAGCGCCTGTTGGGCGCTGAGGTCCATCCGTGCGCGCGCGCGGTGTTGGTTGGCGCGCTGGGCCAGGTCCGCCGCGTGATCGTTGAAGCTGCGATAGCCGGCGGTGGAGTAGCGGTAAGCGGCCAGGGTGAGCTGGGTCTGGGTGCGGGGCAGGGCCTTGTGGTACAGCAGGCGCAGGCTTTGCCCCTGGCTGCGGCGGCCTTGGGTGCGGCTGAGGGATTGGCTCAGGTCCAGCGACAGCGCGCCCAGCGGGGTGTTGGCGCCCAGGCCCAGCTTGACGGCCTGGAAGCGCGGCGAGAGCTGGACGCCGGCGGCCACGGTGCCGTCGTCGCTGAGGCCGTAAACCAGCGCGCCGGCGGCCAGCGCGGGACGGGCCGCTTCGCCGCCCTGGTATTGGCCCAGCGCGGCGTGGTATTTCCAGCGGCCTTGGGCTTGCATCAGCGGCAGGCTGGAGAAGGCTTGATGGCTGACGCGGCGGCTGCCGTCGGCCTCGGTCACCGTGATTTCCAGTTCGCCGTTGGAGCCGGAGGGGGCGATGTCGCTGAACTCGAAGGGGCCGGGCGGCACGTCGGCGCGGTGCAGCACATAGCCGTTCTGACGCACTTCCACCGTGGCCTGGCTCCACGCCTGGCCGCGGACCACCGGACGGTAGCCGCGCTCGCTGTCCGGCAACATGGCCTCGTCCTGGCTCAGTTGCGCGCCGCGGATGCGCGAGCTGTCGAACAGCATGGCGTCGGTGTATTGCTCGCCTAGCGCCAGCTGGCTGCGCAGCGCGGTGATGTCGCGTTGCAGCAGGGTGCGGTTGCTGCGTATTTCTGTCGCTTGGCCGGTATTCCCGTTGAGGGTGGTGTCGTTGCGCAAGCGCCAGTCGCCCAGGTTGAGCCCGTTTTGCAGGCCGAGATACCACTGGCGGCTGGCGCGGCCGTGCTGGCCCCGGCGGTATTGGCCGCTGAATTGGTAATTGGCGTAAGCGGCGTTGACGCCGGCGTCCCACAGCGAGGGGTCGACATAGCCGTCCGCGCGGCGCAGCAGATGGGCTTGCGGCACGGAAAGCTCAAGTTGCAGCCGGGTGGAGTCGTAGCGCGCTTGCGCGTGCTCCAGGCGTTGGGGCAGATCCACGCAGGCCTCGTCGCCGGGGCCGGACGGCGGCAGTTTGACGCCCAGCTTGCGCAGCAGCGCGGCGTCCAGGCAGGGACGCACTTTGCCGTCCCGTTCCTGGCGGAACAGGATGTCGCGGCGGTCGGCCAGCTGGCGGTTGAGCAGGATGTCCACGCGATAGCGGCCGGGCAGGATGTCGTTGCCGGCGCTCAGCACCGCTTTGAGGTCCGCCGCCTGTCCGTCCAGCTTCAGAAAGCGGGTGTTGAAGACGGGCGCGTCCGCCGCCAGCGCCTGCGCGCAGGCGATCAGCCAGCAGGCGCAGGCCAGCGGGGTCGCGGCGCTGCGGCGGGCAGGGGGCGTCAGCGGCTTGCTTCTCATCGCCTTGCGGTCCGGCGGCCGGCTCAGGGCTCCAGCCGGCGCGGCTGGGCGGGCGCCGCGCCTTGCAGCCGGACTTCAAAAGCCTGGCTGGCGCCAAAGTCGTTGATGATCTGGTAGCGCAAGCGCGCGTCGTTTGCGGCGTCGGCGGGCAGCGGCCATTGCCCGCCGGCGCCGGGCGCCAGCATCCGGGCGCGGCTGATCTCCTTGGATTTTCCGCTGGAGAGCAGGGTCAGGCCGGTCACGGTCACGTGGTAGCGGCTGGGGTTGTCCGCTTGCAGCCAGCTGCTGCCGCGCTCGCGCCGCAGCCGCCAACGCAGGCGTTCCGGCGCTTGCAGCGCGTCGCCGTCCAGGCCCGGCGGGCGGTAGAACACCTTGACGCGCTGGCGCACCGCCAGTTGCAGCACATTGCCTTGCCCGGCGGCTTGCGGGATTTCCTGCACATTGAGCCAGAAGGCGGTTTCCCGTTGATCGGCCGCGCCGGCGCCGGCGTAGAGGATGCGCAGCAATTGCTCCTGCCCGGCCGGCAGCCGCGTCAGCGGCGGGGTGATGGCGAAGGGCAGTTCGACCTTGTCGCCGTCCAGCGCTTCCAGCCAGGACTGCACCAGGATGTCCGCGCCGTGGTTGCGCACGGTGACGGCGGCTTCCGGATGCGCGCCGTCGAAAATGACGCGGGTGCCGTTGAGGCTGATGCCGGCGTTGGCGTGGGGCATGGCCAGCCAGGCCGCCAAGCCGGCGGCTTGCAGCAGGGTTTTCATGATGGGGCCCTGAAAATAGACAACGGCGGGAAACCCGCCGCTGTGGGTGGAAGTGAGGAGGGCTTAGTCGTAGCTCAGTTCGAAGGGGAGGTCGGCTTGTACGGGGCCGGCGGACATCGGGGTAACTGCCGGGTCCTTAACGTAAGCGGCATCAAACGTTATGGTTTCGCTTGAGCTCGGAGTGGGCTTGTTCAGCAGTTCTCCAGTCTCAAGGTCATAGCTTGTGTCAGTTCCCGTCTGATACAGCGCGATGCCAACGCCAGCTGCCGGTGAGCCGCTGGCGGTGTTCTTCAGGATCTTGGTTTGGCCTGTGAGCGTGTTGGTGCCGTTTAGAGCTTTGAGGGACACGGTCAAATTTTTAGCGCCCGTGCAGGCAATTACTATTGAGTGCTTTTTGGGAGTACTGGGTTTGCTCGCCAAGGCTTGCACCTTGTCCATGGAGATCTCGTCCAGAGTGACATCAATAGTGGGAATAGCCATCGCTTTGCTGCCGTTTACCGAGCAACTGGGCGCAGTGACTTTGCCAGTAAACTTGATGGCGCCGGTTCGGGTGACGGTGGCGTGGGACGCCAGCGGAAGCGCGGCGGCAAAGACGGCCGCCAGGGCCAGCAGGCTGTGTTTTGGTTTCATGGTGGTCTCCAGTGGTTGCGGCGCGCAGGTGCTTGGCCTGGGCCTTGAGTGGAGACGGCATGATAAAAACACATTCAATTCAGGTCTTTAGCCTGACTTTGAGCGCTTCTTACCTTTTCTTACCAAGCCATAACTTTTCTTGTTTGGACTTTTTGATATCGGCAAACAAGGTTTAAGCCGCTCATGGGGATTGATAAGAGTTTAAACCTGTCCTTTTGGACAGGTTTGTGAAAATGGCAATTTTCTAGGATTGTCTGCTAAGTGCCGGTTATCTAAAATGTTTTGACTCAAATTTTGTCATCTCCACCCTCATTACGCCTCAAGGCCCCCATCCGCAGACCAGGTCGAAGCCCGTCGCCATGGGGGCTTTGCATAAGGCTGGTTTGGGGGTGTTTTGATTTTGGATAGTTCGAAGGACCGCCCCATGGACCTCAGCACCCTGCTCGCCAGCTTCGCCTCCGCCTTCAACCAGGACCAGCGCCTGCTCACCCTCAGCCTGGGCGACGGCAGCGTGGCGGCCGAGCAATTGCTGCCACTGAGTTTGGCCGGCGAGGAAGGCGTGTCCCGGTCTTACGCCTACCAGCTGACCTGTTTGTCTCCGGACGGCAAGATCGAACTCAAGAGCCTGCTCGGCCTGCCGGCCCGGCTCGGCATCCTGGACGCCGCCGGCGCGGAGAGCCTGCGCTGCGGCGTGGTGTCCAAGGCCGAGTGCCTGGGCTCGGACGGCGGCTTCAGCCGTTATCAGCTGACCATTGAGCCGCCGTTCGCGCTGCTGCGGCACCGCGTCAGCTCGCGGGTGTTCCAGGATCAGTCGGTGCCGGACATCGTCACGCAGATTCTGAGCGAGCATCAGCAGGCCAATCCGGTGTTCGCCCGCGTCCAGGCCCAGGACTTCAAGACCGGCCCGGCGTCGCCGCGCAGCTACTGTCTGCAATACCGCGAGAGCGATTACGACTTCATCGTGCGCCTGCTGCACGAAGAGGGTTACGCCTGGCGTTTCGATCACCTGGACGGCGACACGCCACAAGTGCGCTTGGTCGCCTTCGACGACCCCTACAGCCTGCCGCCGGCCGGCGTCGAGCGGGTGCGCTTCCACCGCAGCGACGCCACCGAGGCCGAAGACGGCCTGACCGAGTGGAACGCCCAACGCCAGATCGTTCCCGGCGCGGTGGCGCTGGCCAGCTTCGACTACCAGCCGGTGCAGACCCAGCACAGCGGCGACGACAGCCGCATCGACCAGGGCCAGAACGGCAAGGCCTTGCAATCCTCCTTGCACGACTACGACCCGCAATCGCTGTACTACGCCGGCGACGCCGACCAGCTCAGCCACTACGCCCAACTGCGCCAGCAAGCGCATGACCTCAACGCCAAGCAATTCAGCGGCGGCGGTAGCGTGCGCGGCCTGGCCGCCGGCCAGTGGTTCCGCCTGGACGACCATCCGGCCCACGACGGCGACAGCAGCGAACAGCGCGAATTCGTCGTCACCCGCCAGACATTAAGTGCGCGCAACAACCTGCCGGCCGACCTCAAAGCCTTCCAGGATGGCAAGGACGCCCAACCCTTCCGCGCCGACTTCGACGCCCAGCGTCGCGGCGTGCCGCTGACCCCGGCCTACGCCCATACCGAACTGGCCAAGCCCAAGTCCCGCGGCGTGCAGACCGCCACCGTGGTCGGCCCGCAAGGAGAGGAAGTCCACACCGACCAGCACGGCCGCATCAAGGTGCAATTCCACTGGCAGCGGCCGGACGAACACCCGAGCATAGGCGCGGGGATGGACGACAAATCCTCCTGCTGGCTGCGCGTGGTGATGCCCAGCGCCGGCGCCGGCTGGGGCCATCAATTCATCCCGCGCATCGGTCAGGAAGTCTTGGTCGACTTCATCGAAGGCGACATCGACCGCCCGGTGATCACCGGCGTGCTCTACAATGGCAGCCACCCGACGCCGGACTTCAGCGGCGCGGGCGCCTTGCCGGCCAACAAAACCCTGTCCGGCATCAAATCCAAAGAACACCAGGGCGGCCAGTACAACGAACTCTTGTTCGACGACACCCCGGGCGAAGTCAGAGCCAAACTCAGCTCCGAACCCGGCAAAACCCAGCTCAACCAAGGCTTCCTCACCCAGCCGCGTAGCAACGGCAAGGCCGAGCCGCGCGGCGACGGCTTCGAACTGCGCACCGACAGCCACGGCGCCATCCGCGCCGGCCACGGCCTGCTGCTGAGCACCGAAGCGCAGAACGGCGCGTCCGGCAAACAGCTGGCGCGCGAACAGGCGCAAAGCCAGCTCGATGCGGCGCTGGCTCTGAGCCAAAGCCTGGGCGACACCGCCACCGGCCAGCAGGCCGATACCATGGAAACCGGGCCGGACAAGGTCAATCCGGACAATAGCAAGGCGGGAAAAGGGGATAAGGGGCATCTGCAGCACCAGGCTACGGCCTTGAAAGCTTGGGAGGCGGGCAGCAACACCGACAAGGACGGCAAGACCGCCAAGGAACAGACCGGCCGCCAGCCCTTGCTCATCCTGTCCGCGCCGGCCGGCATCGCCAGCCTGAGCCAGCAAAGCCAGACCGTGGCGGCGGGGACCAATCTGGACCTGGTGGCGCAGCGGGACACAAATCAAACCTCGGGCCGGCGCTGGATTCACAATGTGGGCCAGCACATCAGCCTGTTTGTCGCCGGCCTGCAAGACAAGATTTCGCTGAAGCTGATTGCGGCCAAGGGCAAGGTGCAGATGTTGGCGCAGAGCGACAGCGTCGAGGTCACCGCGGACAAGGACGTGACGGTGACTTCCTGCAAGGAAAGAATCACGGTGGCGGCCAAGCGGGAAATCCTGCTCAACGTCAGCGGCGGCGCTTACATCCGCATCGCCGGCGGCAATATCGAGCTGCATTGCCCCGGCAAGGTGTCGGTGAAGGGCGCCAGCCATCAGATGAGCGGGCCGGCGCAAATGACGGTCACGCATCCGGATTATCCGCAGAGCATTCCCAGGATGCCGTTGTCGCTGCGCCTGGATCAATCGCCGCAAGGCGGCAACAGCAGCTGGACCGGCATGCCCTATACCCTGCATGCCGACGGCGGCGAGGTGGAGCGCGGCATCATTGACGAAAGCGGCCACCTGGCGGTCAAACATGCGGTCACCACGCAAAAATACACGGTGGAGCTGGCCAACGGCGTCAAGTTCGATATCCCGGTGGCCAATGAGCTGAGCAAACCGGACAAGGGCGCGCTGGCCAACGCCGGCTTCCATAAAGTCGTGGCCGGCGGCGCGCCGCCGGACGGCCGCGTGGAGCCGGATGAGCATGCGCGCGCGCGCTACCACCGTTTGCTGAATGGCGAGGCCGACGCTTCGCCCGCAGGAGAGTAATAAATGAGCGCGAACACGATAGTCTCCCCGATCTGCGTCAAAGAGCCGCTGCGGGCCAATTTGACCCTGCCCTGGTTTTTGCAGACCAGCGAATACGCGCCCCATGAGGGCAGCTTCCAGCCCCTGGTCAACGGCGAGGCGGCGTTTGCCGCGGTGCATTACGCCATCGCCAAGGCCAAGAAAAACGTCAGCATTATCTGCTGGGGCTTTCAGCCGTCCATGTACTTCGTCCGCAAGGGCGCGGACATGGTGAAGTACGCGGACATCGCGGAAGCCGTGCCGGCGCAGATAGGCAAGCTGCTGGAGCACAAGGCCAAACAGGGCGTGCAGGTGCGGGTGCTGTGTTTCGCTTCAAAACCGCTCGGTTTGTACGTCAACAGCACCGGCGCCACGGTAGAGGAGTCGCAAACCCCGGGCCGCTGGAGTGTGGGGATCAAGGACAAGCCGGGCTATGAAACCCCGGAGCAGTATAAATACGATTCACAGTGGTATTCCTGGTATGACGAGGATCAGCCGGCGGCCGGCACCTCGGAAAAAACAGCACGGGATCAGCGGCGGTCGGACATCCCCAGCAAGCACCTGCATTTCCGCAGCCGCGGCTTTGGTCCTCGCACCCGCAACCATATCTTGGATCAGAGTTACGATGATGAAGGTCTGAAAACAAAGACCAGGGCCACCTTGGCTGCGGGCCCCAGCCATCACCAGAAAATGGTGTTGGTGGATTACGACGACGCGCAAGCCCATGTCGGTTTCGTCATGGGCCACAATATGTTGGACGAGTACTGGGACACCAATGCCCACGGCGCCAAGCCCAAAGCGCCCAATCTGGGCCGCAACGGCACGGTGGGGCCGCGCGAGGATTTTTCCAGCCTGATCACCGGCCCGGCGGTGGGCGATCTATTCCACAATTTCCGCCGCGCCTGGCGCGACGAAACCAAGGAAGACCTGCCGTTGCCCGGCTGCGGTTTCGGCAGTTACGCGCCGCGGGTGGATGGGCAGGCCAATAAGGCCGCCATGGTGCAGCTGCTGCGCACCCAGCCGGAATACAAGAAACAGGACATCAAGAAGCTGTATCTGAAGGCGGTCAACAACGTCACTTCCTACATCTTCATCGAAAACCAGTACTTCCGCTGGCCACCGCTGGCGGAAAAGATCAAGGACGCGGCCAAGGCGCAGAAGCAGGCCGGCCGCCCTTACCCTATCTATCTGTTCGTGATCACCAATACCAGCGACGCCGGCGTGGGCGCCGGCACGGTCAACACCTACCGGATGCTGGACAGCCTGGGACGCGCCGATACGATTCCCAGCGTGGCGCGTCAGGAACGGGCGGATGACGTCAAAGCCCGTTTGGGGCAGGCCAAGCAAGCGGAACGCGAGGCCAGCATCATCTATACCGCCAATGCGTTTAGTCCCAGTAAATTAAGGGAAAAGGCCCGCACGGAGCTGGAGGATGCCACTGCTCGGCGCAAGCAGGCGGAGGCCGCCTACGAGGCCGCGCAAAAGCCGGATGTTTCGGTGACTGAGGTTGAGCAGCCCGGCCTTAAAACCCATATTTGTTCGATCGTGGCGATGGACTCCGAAATCAAGCCGGCGGTTTACGCGCAGCGTTACAACCACGGTGTTGGCAAGACCGTGCCGACGCTGGTCACTCCCGCAGTGGGCTGGTCCGAGGTTTACATCCACGCCAAGCTGATGATCATCAACGATGCTTTTCTGACGCTGGGCTCGGCCAATATCAACACCCGCAGCATGCAGGTGGACAGCGAGTTGAACATTGCGCTGGACCGGCCGGAAATTTCCAAGCCGCTACGTCAGGAGTTGTGGGGGAGGCATACAAATCACCGCGGTGGGGCAAACCCTGCCCGGATGGATAAAGAGACTGATGCAAAGATGACTTATGAGAAATGGCGGAACATCTTGGATGAAAATAAATCGGCATTTAAAGATCAACGCCCTCCCGTCGCTCCTCTTCGTGAGTTCCTACGCACAGACCCAGCCCGGAGCAATAGTGACTAAGCCAGCTATTTTTACCCTGATTCTTACCCTGAGTCTGGCCGCCTGCGGCGGCGCCAAGGAGCGTTCCGTGCCTGATTTGAAAGAAGTCGAAGCCAAGCTGGCCTTCAACTGCGTGTATGAAAAAGACCATCTGCCGGCTTTGAACCCGGAGGCGGAACAGTTATACCGCTACGCCCGCTGGTTGCAGAAGAACCAGATCGAGAAGGAAGACCCGCTGCGCTTCCCGGAGATGGAGCGTTATTACCGCATTGCCACGGCTCACGGCCATTACAAGGCCAATCTGGACCTGCGCGACATGATAGGGCGAGGCACGGCGCGCAGCGACGATCCGGTCAAGGAAACGCTGGACCTGACCCAGGAACTGATAGACCGCGGCATTCCCGGCGGCTACTACGATATGGGGCGCTATCTGAAGGCCGGTTACGGCGTGAAGCAGGACGAGGAACTGGCCAACCGCTACTACCGCAAGGCGGCAGACTTGGGCAGCCCGGAAGCGCAGTATCTGGTAGGGGATAAGCTGACCTATCTGGAGCCTGGCTCCATGCCATCCAACATTGGCTATAGCATGATGAAATGTGCGGGGGAGCAAGGACACGCGATTTCTGCGAAAGAGTATGCGGTTCATCTTAAAAACAAGAAGAAAAATGATGAAGCGATTGTATTCTTTCAGCTGGCAACCAAATGGGGGGATGCAACTGCTGCATTGAATTTAGGAGATGGTTTCGGCCCGAATACGGAAGAGAAGAAGCAGTGGAGTGATCTGGGGTTAAAACAGGACGATGAACGCCGGCAACGTTATCTAATCATTATGGGAGTGCTAAGCGACTACTCCTACGCCCACCCCAAGGTGCCGGAACTGGACGAGATCGTGCCGCTGCCGCCGGCCCCGCTGCCGGCCTGGGACGGCAAGCTCAAGTGGCTGGAGGCGTTCAAGGCCAATGTGCCGCCGGAAAAACCGTCGGAAGCCTTGATGAAGCAGCTGGCCGCGGCCAAGGGACTGGATCCTAAGACCGGGCGGCCGCTGAACGGCAAGCATGGTTAAAACGCTGTACGCCTTGTCGCTGTTGGGGGCTCTGGCCGCCTGCGGCGCCAAGGAGCGTTCCGTGCCTGATTTGAAAGAAGTCGAAGCCAAGCTGGCCTTCAACTGCGTATATGAGAAAGACCATTTGCCGGCCTTGGCCCCGGAAGCGGAGCAGTTATACCGCTACGCCCGCTGGTTGCAGAAGAACCAGATCGAGAAGGAAGACCCGCTGCGCTTCCCGGAGATGGAGCGTTATTACCGCATCGCCACGGCTCACGGCCATTACAAGGCCAATCTGGACTTGCGCGACATGATAGGGCGGGGCACGGCGCGCAGCGAGGACCCGGTCAAGGAAACGCTGGACCTGACCCAGGAGCTGATAGACCGCGGCATTCCCGGCGGCTACTACGATATGGGGCGTTATCTGAAGGCCGGCTACGGCGTGAAGCAGGACGAGGAACTGGCCAACCGCTACTACCGCAAGGCGGCGGACCTGGGCAGCCCGGAGGCGCAGTATCTGGTGGGAGACAAGCTGACGGGTTTGACGAACGCGCAACCAGGACCGTTTGCTATTGGTAATCAGATGAAGAAGTGTGCGGCGGAACAGGGGCATGGAAAGGCTGCTCTGGAGTATGCAACTCAAATGCGGTTTGAGAAAAAAAGCACTCAAGCTATAAAGTACTTCCAGTTAGGAACTCAGTCTGGGAATGAGACGGCGGCATTGTATCTAGAAAATGGGTTTGGTCCGATTACTGATACCAATAGACAGTGGAATGATTTGAGTTTGCAACAGGATGATGAACGTAGTCGTCGCTACAAGATTATTGGCGATGTTCTCAGCGACTACTCCTACGCCCACCCCAAGGTGCCGGAACTGGACGAGATCGTGCCGCTGCCGCCGGCCCCGCTGCCGGCCTGGGACGGCAAGCTCAAGTGGCTGGAGGCGTTCAAGGCCAATGTGCCGCCGGAAAAACCGTCGGAAGCCTTGATGAGCCAGTTGGCCGCGGCCAAGGGCCTGGACCCTAAGACCGGACGGCCGCTGAACGGCAAGCATGGTTAAAATGCTGTACGCCTTGTCGCTGTTGGGGGCTCTGGCCGCCTGCGGCGCCAAGGAACGTTCCGTGCCGGATTTGAAAGCAGTCGAAGCCAAGCTGGCCTTCAACTGCGCGTATGAGAAAGACCATCTGCCGGCCTTGGTCCCGGAAGCGGAGCAGTTATACCGCTACGCCCGCTGGTTGCAGAAGAATCAGATCGAGAAGGAAGACCCGCTGCGTTTCCCGGAGATGGAGCGTTATTACCGCATCGCCACGGCTCACGGCCATTACAAGGCCAATCTGGACTTGCGCGACATGATAGGGCGGGGCACGGCGCGCAGCGAGGACCCGGTCAAGGAAACGCTGGACCTGACCCAGGAGCTGATAGACCGCGGCATTCCCGGCGGCTACTACGATATGGGGCGTTATCTGAAGGCCGGCTACGGCGTGAAGCAGGACGAGGAACTGGCCAACCGCTACTACCGCAAGGCGGCGGACCTGGGCAGCCCGGAGGCGCAGTATCTGGTGGGGGATAAGCTGACGGGTTTGACGAACGCGCAGCCAGGACCGTTTGCTATTGGCAATCAGATGAAGAAGTGTGCGGCGGAACAGGGGCATGCAAAAGCAGCACTTGAATATGGTACCCAATTGCGTTTTGAGAAGAAATTTAACGAGGCTGTCCAGTTTCTCCAATTGGGAGTTAAGTGGGGGGACTCTACTGCAGCATTAAATTTGAGTGATGGTTTTGGACTCATTACTGAAGAGAATAAGAAGTGGGGTGACTTGGGATTGAAACAAGATGATGAACGCCAGAGAAGATATCTAATCATTATGGGAGTGCTAAGCGATTATTCCTACGCCCACCCCAAGGTGCCGGAACTGGACGAGATCGTGCCGTTGCCGCCGGCCCCGCTGCCGGCTTGGGACGGCAAGCTCAAGTGGCTGGAGGCGTTCAAGGCCAATGTGCCGCCGGAAAAACCGTCGGAAGCCTTGATGAGCCAGCTGGCCGCGGCCAAGGGCCTGGACCCTAAGACCGGACGGCCGCTGGGCGGGCGGCGCGATTGACGCCGGTTTTGCAGCGGGTCGCGGCCCGTTCGCGCTGAACTGACAGCCGTCACTCCCGCCGAACCCCTTCGGCCGGGGGGACTCAGACTCTATGTGCCGGCTGTCTGGCTGGCCGCATCCCTTCCCATTCCCCTCCTGGAGATTCTTCATGACGCCCATCCTGTTCAATACCTATCGCTCGGTCCAAGGCTTCAACAAACGCGTCCGTTTCCTGATCCTGCATTACACCGCGCTGGACTTCGCCGGCTCCATCAAGGCGCTGACCGGCTCCGGCCAGGTGAGCGCGCATTATCTGGCGCCGGACCCTTGCGACCCCAGCTATCAGCAGGCCGGCTTCAAGCAGATGAATCTGTTCAATCTGGTGGACGAGAACGACCGTGCCTGGCATGCCGGCGCCAGTGCCTGGGATGGCCGCAGCAATCTGAACGATTCATCCATCGGCGTGGAAATCGTCAATCTGGCGCGGGAGGACAAGGGCGGCATGGTGTTTCCGCCCTATCACCCGGAGCAGGTGGAGGCGGTGACGGAATTGGCGCGGAACATTCTGGCGCGCTATCCGGACATCAGCCCGGTGAACGTGCTGGGCCATTCCGACATCGCCGTGGGCCGCAAGAGCGATCCGGGGCCGATGTTCCCGTGGCGGGAGCTGCACCAGGCCGGGGTGGGCGCGTGGCCGGAGGCGGAGACGCAGCGCAAATACGCGCGGCAGTTCCAGCAGCAGGGCTTGCCTAGCCGGGAGAAGATGCTGGAGGCGTTCAAGCATTACGGCTACGACGCGGCGGCGGCGGGCGGCGACGCCGGTTTCGCCGCCCTGGTGCGCGCCTTCCAGATGCATTTCCGCGCCAGCGATTACCGCGGGGTGATGGACGTGGAGACGGCGGCCATTTTGTTCGCCTTGCTGGAGCGTTATTGGCCTAAGCGTTTGGCCATGATCAAGCTTTAACGAATCTTGTATTCAGTGAGAAACCCGGCCGCCTGGCCGGGTTTTGTCGTTTTCGCCGCGAAAATGCCGCTGCGTGCTTATTTGGCGGCGGCCGGGATGAAGGAGAACTCCTTAATCACGATCTCCACTTCCTTGCCGTCCTTGGGCGGCCGTCCCTGGAACAGCCATAGATTGATGTGGGGCGGCAGCGGCTGCTGCGGCACCAGGCGCGTGGGGTCCGCCGGGGCGAAGTTCCAGCGCGCCATTTCATACAGGTCGCCGTCCTGGTGGCCGTGCAGCGATTGGTAGAGCACCCGGCTGGCGTTCCAGTTGAAGCGGTGGGTGCTGTAGTCGCCGTTGAGATTCGGTTCGAAGGCGTAGGAGGTGGGCTTGGGGCCGGGCACGGCCGGGTAGACGGTGTAGTTGCCCATCGGGTTTTGCCGGTTGCCCCAGCGGGCGAATTCGATGTCGATTTCATTGCTGGCGTCCGGGCCCACGTCCGGCGTCGGGTAGTTGAACAGGCCCAGCACGATGTTGTCGTCGAACAGGTCCGGCCGGCCTATCAGCTTGAACTGGTAGCGGCCAAAGCCCAGCCGCTGCGGCAGGTAGACTTCGGCGCTGCTCCACTTGCCGCCGCGTTGGGCGATCTTCAGGTGGAGCCGGCCTTGGGCGTCCACCCAGGCGTTGTTTTCGTCCCAGTCGTTGGGGCCGGGGCCGCTTTGGATCTGGTTGCGGACTTCCCAGACGTAGCCGGAGAAATTCAGGGTTTTGGCCTGGGCGGCGCCGGCCAGGGTCAGGCCGGCGGCGATGAGGGGGAGCAGGAAGCGGCGCATGGTGTGTGCCTTTAGATCCACGAACAAAACCCCTGATCCCGCGTCCGCCTTTTGGTCGTACGACGGGTGCTGTAGCTTCGCAGAAACTTCGTTTTCTGCGTCGGCGCGTCTTGGCTCAGCTTCTCCGCGAGGTGTTGTCGGCGGCTCTTCGTTGTGGATAAGCCTGTCATTTAAGCGCGGCGGGGGCGGCGGGTAAAGGGTGTTTTTGCCGAGCCAGGCTGTCCGTCCGGACAGGCTGCGGCGCGGATGGAGTCATGCCCGCCGGGCGGCGACGGGGTCATGTCCCCGCGGCGCGGGCGTCGGCGCGGCGCCGTTCCGCGCGATCTGGTCTCTATTGAATCTACTTTTCTTTTCAATGCTTTGCGCGGTTTGCCGCTTGGCGATCCGCGCGCTGTCTTTCCAGTTTCCAAATTCCGTCATGCGCTTTGTCATGGTCGGAAAATTCATTCTTGTCCCTTATGCGTATCGAGTATGTCTATTACAGTGCAATCCATATTGCATAACTTGGCGGCGCGCCGTCGCGAGTTGGCATCCATATCGATTGGGAGGTTTAGGCATGCAAAAGGAAAGCGCCTGGAAGGTGGTGTTGCTGTTGGCCCGGTTCGCGTTGGCGGCGGCGTTCTTGTCGGCGGTGGCGGATCGTTTCGGCTTCTGGGGCCATATGGGTGAACTGGGGGTGTCCTGGGGAACGATGGAAAACTTCTATCGCCATGTGGCCAAGCTGTGCCCGTGGGCGCCGGCCGGTCTGATTCCGGTGCTGGCCTGGGCGGTGAACGCGCTGGAGGCGGTGCTGGGCGTGACCCTGCTGCTGGGCGTGCAGTTGCGCGCCTCCGCCTGGATCAGCGCGGCGCTGCTGCTGGTGTTCGCCTTGAGCATGGCCGCGTTCCAGAGCCTGAAGCTGTCGCTGAATTTCAGCGTGCTCACCTGCGCCGCCTGCGCCGCGCTGGTGTACCTGGCCAGTTCGCTGGAAGCGGCGCCGGGCGCGCGCCGCGTCTGAAGTTTCCGGGCGCGGCCGGGCCGCGCCCGCTTCCTGTCCTTATCCAAATTTAGGAGTGTTGATCATGAGTAGCTTGCGTCTTGCTTATTACGAATTGTCCCCGGAACTGCTGCAGGGCTTCCGCCTGGTGAAGCAGGGCCTGGAAAAGAGCGTGCTGGGCCTGCCGCTGATCGAGCTGATCTATCTGCGCGTGTCCCAGATCAACGGTTGTTCCTTCTGCCTGAACATGCACACCAAGGCCCTGCGCGAGCGCGAGGAAAGCGACCGCCGTCTGGCGGAACTGGCCGGCTGGCGCGTCAGCGCCCAGTTCAGCGAGCGCGAGAAGGCCGCGCTGGAATGGGCGGAGGCGCTGACTTATGTGGTGGACAGCCACGCCGACGACGCCGCCTATCTGCCGCTGAAAGCGCATTTCAGCGACCAGGAGATTTCCGATCTGACCTTCGCCATCGCGCTGATGAACGGCATGAACCGGCTCGCCGTCGGCATGCGTCAGTAAGCGCCTGACCAGGGGTCCGCTCGCGAGAGCGCGAGCGGGCTCGCAGACAGTCCACCCACCCGCCTGGCCGCAAGCGGCGGGCTAAACCAACGCCAGCAGACACACACCGACATGGACCACCTGATTAAAAAGCAAGCCTGGGACGCGCTGTTCAACGATCCGGAACTGGGCGCCGGCAATTTCCTGTTCAAGGCCCACGCCGCCTACGGCGGCAGCCGGGAAGACTATCTGTTCCTGGAAAAGCCTTTTATCGGCCCGCGCGGCAACGCCTATCAGTCCTTTTCCCTGGACAGCCTGTTCCATCTGGTGAGCGATCTGGCGGCCTGGTACCGCCAGCAGGGCATCCAGGCGGGGCGGCATGTCTGCTTGTTCCTGGGCGACGGCATTCCGTCCTTCCTGCACTTCCTGGCGCTGGGCAGCCTGGGCTGCGTGCCGGTGCTGATCAACGGCCATCTGCGTGCGGACATCGCGGCGCTGTACGCGCAGCGCAACCGCTTCGACGTGTTCGTCTACGACAAGGAAACCGACGCGCGTTGGGACCTGGCCGGCGCGCTGCGCGGCCTCACCGCGCTGGACGCGGGCTTCAACGCCGGCGCGGCGGTGGCGCTGGCGCCGCTGCCGGCCTCCGGCTGGCCGGCAGAGGTGAAGGACGAGGACATCGTGATGGTGTGCCACAGCTCCGGCACCACGGGCATTCCCAAGGCGGTCTTGTTTGGCCACGCGCAGTTCTTCAACGGCAAGCGCGAGCGCCTGCGCGGCTTTGTCGAGCAAGACGAGGACAAGCTGGCCACGGCGATGCCGCCCACCCACGCGGCCGGCGTCAGCTATCTGATGACGGCCACCATGCTGCAATTGCCGGCGTTGGCGCTGGCGACGCAAACCGGCCAGGTGGCGGCCAATCTGATCGCCAGCTTCCAGCCCACCATCGTCACCGCGTTTTCGCAGACTTACGCCTCCTTCGCGGAACTGAACCTGCCGGACGGCTATTTCGACTCGGTGCGCCGTTATTACAACACCGGCGACACCGCGCACGAGGCGCATATCCGCCAACTGCTGCGCCTGGCGCCGCGGGGCCGCTTCACCGATATGTTCGGCGCGTCCGAGCTGGGCATGTCGCAGTTCTTCAAGGTGTCCACGCCGGAACAGGTGGCCAGCAAGCGCACCGTGGGCGCGGCGGCGTCCTACGCGCGCTGCGATGTGCTCACCCCGCAGGGCGAGTTGCTGCCGGACGGCCAGCCGGGCTATATCGGCGTGCGTTCCCCCACGGTGACGCCGGGCTATTACGGCCAGCCGCATCTGACCGCGCTGACCACGCTGAACGGCTACTGGCTGACCGGCGACATCGGCCTGCGCCTGGACAACGGCGAGTTCGTGCACCTGGACCGCATCGTGGACGCGGTGCCGACGCCGCTGGGCGAGCCGGCCTACACCTTGCTGCTGGAAGAGCATTTGCTGAGTCATGCGGATCTGTTCGACGTCAGCGTGATCGGCGTTTCGCGCGGGCCGACGCGCGAAGAGGCGGTGCTGGTGCTGGCGCGCGGCAAGGCCGGCGCGGCGCTGGACGCGGACGAGGTGCTGCGCCAGGCGCTGGACTGCTTCCCGTTCAAGGGCCGCGGCGCGCTGCCGGACTACACCGTGTGCGTGGGCGTGCTCGGCGACGATTACGCGCTGCCGGTGGGCTCCACCGGCAAGGTGCTCAAGCGCGTGGCGCGCGAGCAGTTCTGGAGCTGGCAGCGCGATTACGACGACGGCCTGCGCGAGGTGTTCAGCGCGCTGCGCTGGAACCAGTCCCTGGACCGCCAGCCGGAGGCGGCGGCGGAGCCGCAAAGCCTGCTGGATTACCTGAGAGGCTGACCGATGGCGACGACGGAGCACCTGGAAGCGCTGGAGCAGGCGTTTCAACAGCGGATAGACGGCGGCGAAAAGATCGAGCCGCAGGACTGGATGCCGGAGGCCTACCGCCGCACCTTGCAGCGGCAGATGGCGCAGCACGCCCATTCCGAATACGTGGGCATGTTGCCGGAGGGCGCCTGGATCACCCGCGCGCCCAGCCTCAGCCGCAAATGCATCCTGCTGGCCAAGGTGCAGGACGAGGCCGGCCACGCCCAGTATCTGTACAGCGCGCTGGAGAGCCTGGGCCTGAGCCGGGAGCAGGCTTACGGGCAGCTGCTGGCCGGCGAGGCCAAGTACCTGAATATTTTCAATTATCCGGCCTTGAGCTGGGCGGACGTCGGCATGATCGGCTGGCTGACCGACGGCGCCGCCATCGTCAACCAAGTGCCCTTGTCGCGCTGTTCCTACGGCCCGTACGCCCGCGCCATGGTGCGCATCTGCCAGGAGGAGAGCTTCCACCACCGCCAGGGTTTCGATCTGGTGCGGCGGCTGGCGGAGGGCACGCCGGCGCAACGGCGGATGGCGCAGGACGCGCTCAACCGCTGGTGGTGGCCGACGGTGATGGTGTTCGGCCCGCCGGACGAGGATTCGGTGCACTCGCAACGCTCGATGCGCTGGGGCGTCAAGCTGTATTCCAACGACACCCTGCGCCAGAAGTTCGTCGATCAGACCGTGCCGCAAGTGCTGCACCTGGGCCTGACGGTGCCGGACCCGGATCTGCGTTTCAACCCGGACACCGGGCATTACGAGATCGGCCGCATCGACTGGGATGAATTCAACCGGGTGATCCGGGGCCAGGGCCTGTGCAACCGCGAGCGTCTCGCCAGCCGTCGCCGGTCCTGGGACGAGGGCGCCTGGGTGCGAGAAGCCGCCGCCTGCCACGCCGCCAAGCTGGCGGCGGGGCCGCAAGGAGAACGAGATGCATGAGTGGAAGCTGTGGGAAGTGTTCGCGCGCAGCCAGAACGGCGTGGCGCACCGCCACGTGGGCAGCGTGCAGGCCAGCGACGCGGCGATGGCGCTGCAGCACGCGCGCGATGTGTTCACCCGCCGCGGCGAGTTCGTCAGCCTGTGGCTGGTGGCCGCCGAAGACCTGGTGAGCAGCGGCGAGGTGGAGCGCGCGCCGTGGTTCGAGACCGCGGCGGACAAGGGCTTCCGCCACGCCACCTATTACGAGGTGCCAGAGGGAGTGCAACACCTGTGACCCTGCATCCGGAATTGAAAAACCTGCGCGCGGAATACCTGCTGCGCCTGGGCGACAACGCGCTGATCCTGTCGCAGCGCTTGTGCGAATGGTGCGGCCACGCGCCGACGCTGGAAGAAGACCTGGCGCTGAGCAATGTGGCGCTGGACCTGCTGGGCCAGGCGCGGCTGTGGCTGGACGCCGCCGGCCGCGGGCTGACGCCGGCGCAGAGCGAGGACGATCTGGCCTATGGCCGCGACGCCCAGGCCTTCCGCAACGTGTTGCTGGCGGAGCTGACCCGCGGCAATTTCGCCGACACCCAGATGCGCCAGTTCCTGTTCGACAGCTGGCATTGCCTGCTGCTGCGCGAGCTGTCGGATTCGGCGGACGCGGAAGTGGCCGCCATCGCCGCCAAGGCGTTGAAAGAGGCCACTTACCATCTGCGCCGCAGCAGCGGCTGGGTGGTGAGGCTGGGCGACGGCAGTCGGCAAAGCCGCGAATTCTGCCGGCTGGCGCTGGAGCGCTGCTGGCATTACGTGGGCGAATTGTTCGAGATGGACGAACTGGAGCAGGCGATGCTGGCCCAGGGCGTGGGTTGCGACCTGGCCGCGCTGTACCCGGAATGGCTGGCCTACGTCAACGAAGTGCTGGCCGCGGCCACGCTGGAGCCGCCGCGCGCGGCGCCGGCGGTCAGCGGCGGCAAGCGCGGCGCGCACGGCGAGGCGCTGGTGGCCCTGCTGATGGAGATGCAGTTCCTGACCCGCGCCCATCCGGGAGCCGGCTGGTGAGCCGGGTGCACGGCCTGGAGGTGCAAAGCGGCACCGAGCGCGTCTGGGAGTGGCTGGCCGGCATTCCGGACCCGGAGATGCCCTATGTCTCCATCGTGGACCTGGGCATCGTGCGCGACGTGCGCTGGGAGGACGACGCGCTGCGCGTGGTGGTGACGCCCACCTATAGCGGCTGCCCGGCCAAGGCGCAGATAGACAGCAATATCCGCCAGACCCTGCAAGACCGGGGCGTGGAGGCGGTGCGGCTGGAAACGCGGCTGCATCCGGCCTGGAGCACGGACTGGCTCAGCGAAAGCGGCCGGTCCAAGCTGCGCGCCGCCGGCATCGCCCCGCCCTTGCCGGCGGAGCCGGGCTGGCAGCGCTTGAGCTTTGTCGCCGTCGCCGCGCCGCGGGTGCCCTGTCCGCGCTGCGGTTCCGACGCCACCCGCCCGCAGGGCGAATTCGGCGGCACCGCCTGCAAATCGCTGTACCAGTGCGAGGCCTGCCGCAATCCGTTCGAGCACTTCAAGAGTTTATGAGGAAGCCGTCATGCCGCAGTTTTACCCTTTGCAGCTGACCGAGATCCAGCGCGACACGCCGGACAGTCTGCTGTTGACGCTGGAGCCGTCGGAAGAACACCGCGACCGCTTCCGCCACGAGCCGGGCCAGCATCTGACCCTGCGCGCCTGGCTGGACGGCGAGGAAGTGCGCCGCAGTTATTCGCTGTGCAACGCGCCGGACGCGCCCAAGCTGCAGCTGGCGATCAAGCGGGTGGCCGGCGGCCGCTTCTCGCAATGGGCGCACGATAGTTTGGGGCCGGGCGCGATGCTGGAGGCCTTGCCGCCGTCCGGCCGCTTCGGCCTGCCGGCGGCGCCGGAAACGGCCCGCCATTACGCCGGTTTCGCCGCCGGCAGCGGCATCACCCCGGTCTTGTCCATCTTGCAGGCCACCTTGCTGCGCGAGCCGCTCAGCCGCTTCACCCTGGTCTATTGCAACCGCAACCTGGCCTCGCTGCAGTTCCGCGAAACGCTGGCGACGCTGAAGGACCGCTACCCGGCGCGTCTGTCCCTGATCTATCTGTTCAGCGCGGAAGAGCAGGACATCGAGCTGTTCAACGGCCGGCTGGACCGCGAGCGCTGCCTGGCGCTGCTGCGCGGCTGCCTGCCGGCAGCCTCCATCGACCACGCCTACGTCTGCGGCCCGGCCGGCATGATGGCGGCGGTGAGCCAGGCGCTGAGCGACAGCGGCCTGCCGCCGGAACGCGTCCGCAGCGAACACTACGCCGCGGCCCCGGCCGCCGGTCCGGCCCGCGCCGAGCGCGCGTTGGCGGACAGCCCGGAGCGGGTGCGGGTGACGGTGAGGATGGACGGCATGCAGCGCCAGGTGGAACTGGGCGCGCCGGTGGACAACCTGCTGGACGCCTTGCTGCAAGCCGGCGTCACGCCGCGCTACTCCTGCAAGGCCGGCGTTTGCGCCACCTGCCGCTGCCAGGTGCTGGCCGGCGAAGTGGACATGGAGGCGCCGCACGCATTGGCGCCCGAGGAGGTGGCCGCCGGCTATGTGCTCAGCTGCCGCAGCCGCCCGCTGACTTCAACACTGGCGCTGTCATTCGACTGATCCGCGCCTAAGGACACACATCATGACCTCTCAAAACGCCCTGTCCCGCTGGGCGCTGACCCTCTATTGCCTGGCCACCGGGTTTTCCGTGGCGGCGGTGGTCTACCACCAATCGATGACGCAGCTGATCGCCGTCTCCTTCGGCCTGTCCGCGGACTCGCTGTGGGGGCTGTCGGTGGCCACGCAGTTCGGCTACGGCGCCGGCCTGATCCTGGGCTTGCCGCTGGGCGACATGATCGCGCCGCGCCGGCTGATCCCCGCCACCATGCTGGCGCTGGGCGCGGTGCTGCTGCTGGTGGGCATCGCCCCGTCGCCGTGGCTGATGGTGCTGCTGTGCGGCCTGGCCGGCCTGCTGTCCATCGCAGGCCAGCTGTTGCTGGCCTACAGCGCCAAGGCGCTGGCGGCGGAGCAGCGCGGGCGGGTGGTGGGCAGCCTGCTCACTTCCTTGTTCGCCGGCCTGCTGCTGGCGCGGGTGCTGGCCGGCTGGGGCGGCGAGCACATCGGCTGGCGCGGCATCTATCTGACGGTGGGCGCCCTGACCTTCGTCATCGGCCTGGCGCTGCGCGGCTGCATCGGCGAGGTGCCGCTGGCCGGCCAGCTGCGCTACGGCCGCATGCTGAGCCAGCAGGGCGCGCTGTGGCTGAAGCTGCCGGAGCTGCGCCGGCTGGCGCTGGTGGCCGCCTGCTTCTTCGCCGCCTCCAACGGCATCTGGGCCAATCTGTCCTCGCTGACCCACGCCACCCTGAACTGGAACGCGGGCCAGACCGGCCTGCTGGCCTTCACCTCCATCGCCGCGCTGCGCGCGCCGTGGCTGGCGCAATGGCTGCAGCGCCGGCTGGACTGGCACGGCGTGATCGCGCTGCTGGGCGTCGGCATCGCCGCCACCTCGCTGGCCGGCGTCTGGCTGGGCAGCCAGGTGCTGATGATCGTGGCCTTCCTGATGGTGACCGATCTGGGCGTGCGTTCGGTGCAGACCATCGCCCAGGGCCGGGTGCTGGGCATAGACCCCGCCGCCGCCTCGCGGCTGAACAGCCTGTTCATGACGGTTTTCTTCTTCGGCGCCGCGCTCGGTTCCTGGTTGGGCGGCGTCGCCATCCACCGGCTGGGCTGGGCCGGCATGTATCTGTTCCCGGCCGGCTGCGCCGCCGCCGGGCTGCTGTTCCTGAGCTGGCGCAACCCGGCGCTGCGCTTTGCCCGGGCCTGATTTCGCAACACCGCAACACCTGGACGCCGCGGCGCTTTCCGCGCCGCGAACCGCACACTTCGATTGGGAGATGGACATGGAAGCATTGTTGGAAAAAAGCGGCAGCAAGACCCCGTTGATCGCAGGCATGAGCCTGATCTGGGCCGATTGGCTGAAAGAAGAAGACCTGCAGGGCCTGGTGGAACACCCGCTGCTGCAAGCGCTGGAACGCAATGAGGCCAGCCTGGCCGTCGTGCGCACCCTGCTGGTTCAGCACAGCCATTACTCGCGCCACTTCACCCGCTATCTGTGCGCGCTGATGGGCCAGCTGAGCGACCCGGCCGACGTGATGGCGCTGATGGAAAACATGCGCGAGGAGATGGGCGTGGACGGCGGCAGCGCCATCACCCACGCGGAAATGTTCCAGCGCACCTTGCGCGTGGTGGGCGCTGCGCCGGCCTCGCACGCGCCGCTGCCGCAGACCCTGGCGATGGTGGACACCATGATGGGCCATTGCCAGTCCTCGGACGCGCTGGCCGGCCTGGCCGCGATGTGCCTGGGCGCGGAAGCCATCGTGCCGCTGATCTACCGCCCCATCCTGCAAGCGCTGCAACACCACGGCTTCGGCGAGGACGCCACCGAGTTCTTCAGCCTGCACATCGAGGAAGACGAAGACCACGCGCTGACCATGCTGGCCATCATGCAGCGCCTGACCCTGGACCAGGACGCGCGCCGCGAGCAGGCCATCGCCGTGGGCCGCGAGCTGATCGCCCGCCGCGTGGCGATGTTCGACGCCATCTGGGCGCATTGCCAGGCGCTGCCGGCCGCCGCGCCCGCCGCGGCTCCGGCCGGCCATTTCTCCTCCGCCGATTTCTGGCGCGTGCCCAGCCAGTTGCAGGCCCAGCTGCCGGCGCGGCTGAGCCACGAGCAGGTGATGGCGGCCAGCCAGGGCGGCGACCAGGCCTTCTCCTCCGAGCGCAAGCACAAGGTGCACATCGTCGATCTGCCCAGCCGCACCATCAGCCTGACCATAGGCCGGCTGGAAGAGGGCGAGTCCACTCGCCTGCACCGTCACAACTACGAGACGGTGATCTACGTCACCCAGGGCCAGGGCTATTCCCGCATCGGCGACCGCCAGGTGCCGTGGCGCGCCGGCGACGCCATCTACGTGCCGGTCTGGGCCGAGCATCAGCACGTCAACACCGGCGCGGAGGAGTGCGTCTACCTGGCCTGCGAGAACGCGCCCTTGTTGCAGAACCTGGGCGGCATCGCGCTGCGCGAGGAACTGAGCGCCTGAAGCCCGGCCGCGTCTCCCGCCCCCCGGGCGGCGCGGCCCGCCAGCCTTGCCCGGCGCAAGCGGCTCTTGCCGGGCGGGCTTTTCCCAATCAGCACCCGATAAACGAGATCACGATGCTGACACTATCCAAAGCCTGGAGCCCAAGCAGCTGGCAGGCGAAACCGCACACACAAATGCCCGATTACGACGACGGCGCCGCGCTGCATGCCGTGCTGTCGCGTCTGAGCGCCTATCCCAATCTGGTGCCCTCCGCCGAAATCCGCCGGCTGCGCGCCGCGCTGGCCGGCGTGGCGCGGGGAGAGGGCTTCGTCATCCAGGCCGGAGACTGCGCCGAGCGCTTCGCCGGCCTGCGGCCGGACGTGCTGGGCGGCCACTACCGCCTGCTGGAACGCATGGCCGCGGACCTGGGCCAGGCGCTGCAACGCCCGGTGCTGCGCATCGGCCGCATCGCCGGCCAGTACGCCAAGCCGCGCAGCCAGCCGCAGGAAGCGCTGGGCGGATTGAGCCTGCCCAGCTATCGCGGCGACATCATCAACGGCGTGGAATTCGCCGCCGCCGCGCGCGCCCACGACCCGCAGCGGCTGGAATCCGCCTATTTCCACGCCGCCGCCAGCCTCAACTACCTGCGCGGCCTGGACCGCGAGGCCGCGCCGCGCGACAGCGGCTACTACGTCAGCCACGAAGCACTGCTGCTGCCTTATGAACAGGCCCAGCTGCAGCAGGACGAGCGCGGCGACTGGTATTGCGGCTCCGGCCACTTCCTGTGGGTGGGCGAACGCACCCGCCAGCTGGACGGCGCGCATCTGGAATTCCTGCGCGGCGTGAACAATCCCGTCGGCGTCAAAGTGGGCCCCGGCATGGAGCGCGAGGAGCTGCTGCGCCTGATCGACGCGCTGAACCCGGACAACGAGGCCGGCCGGCTGACCCTGATCACCCGCTTCGGCGCGGCGCAGATCCAGCGCCTGCCGGCGCTGCTGGACGCGGTGCGCGCGGAAGGCCGCCAAGTGCTGTGGCTGTGCGACCCGATGCACGGCAACGGCGTGCAGGCGGCCAACGGCGTGAAGACCCGGCGCTATGAAGACATCCTGGCCGAGGTGGAGGCCTTCCTCGCCGCCCACCGCGAATGCGGCAGCCACGCCGGCGGCGTGCACCTGGAATTGAGCGCCCTGGACGTGACCGAATGCCTGGGCGGACCGGAGGCGCTGGCCGAGGAAGACCTGGGCCGCGCCTACCACAGCAGCTGCGACCCGCGGCTCAATCCGCGCCAGGCGCTGGCGCTGACAGACCGCTTGATCGCCGCGCTGACCCAGCCCTCCGGCGCGGCGGCGCGGCCGGCGCAGGACGTCGCCGCGCCGGAACCGCTGATCAATCTGGCCGAGCGCCTGGCCGCCAGCCGGCCGGACAGCGACCGGCTCTGCTTCGTCGGCCCCGGCTTCAGCCTCAGCTACCGCCAGCTCAACCGCGCGCTGCGCCGTCAGGCCGCTTGGCTGCAAACCGAAGGCGTGGCCGCCGGCGAGCGCGTGCTGATCGCGCTGGACGACGGCCCGGAGCTGGCTGTGGCCTTTTACGCCGCGCTGGCGGTGGGCGCGCTGCCGGTGGTGGCCAATCCGCGGCTGGACGCCGCCTCGCTCCACCATCTGCTGGCCGACGCCGCTCCGGCGCTGTGCCTGGGCCAGTCCTCGCAGATCGCGGTGTGGCCGGCCGCGGCCAAGCTGCGGCTGCTGGACGCCGGCGCTCATCTGGAATGGCTGGCCGGCGACAGCCCCGACGACGATTGGGACGATTTCGCGCGCCAGCCGGAAGACGCGCCGGCGCTGATCCAATACACCTCCGGCAGCACCGGCCAGGCCAAGGGCGTGGTGCACAGCGCCCGCTCCATGCTGGCGGTGTGCTCGCACTTCGCCGCCGGCCAGCTGCGGCTGGGCGCGGACGACGTGTTGTACTCGGTGCCCAAATCCTTCTTTGGCTACGGCATGGGCAACAGCTTGTTCTTCCCGCTGTATCTGGGCGCTTGCGGCGTGCTGGACGGCGCCTGGCCGTCGGCCGAACGCGTGGCCGGCGTGTTGCGCCAGTTCCGTCCCACCGTATTGTTCGCCGTGCCCACCCTGTACCGGCTGCTGCTGGAACACGGCCTGGAGCCGTCCGACGTGGCGATCCGGCTGGCCTTCTCCGCCGGCGCCCCGCTGTCCGCGCCTTTGGCGCGGCGCTGGCGTCAGCGTTTCGGCTTCGATCTGCACGACGGCATCGGCGCCACCGAAATGTGCCATGTGTTCGCCACCAGCTATCCGGACGCGCTGCGCGCCGGCAGCGTCGGCCGCATGTTGCCGGGCTGGGAGGCGCGCATCGTCGACGCCGACGGCCGGGACGCGCCGGCCGGCGAATGCGGGGTGCTGCTGGTCAAGGCGCCCAGCCGCGCGCTGGGCTACTGGCGGCGTCCGCAGGAAGAGCAAGAGCGCTTCCAGGACGGCTGGTATCGCACCGGCGACCTGTTCAGCCGCGACGAGCACGGCTATCTGAGCTTCCACGGCCGCGAGGACGACCGCTTCAAGGTGTTCGGCCGCTGGGTGGTGCCGGTGGAAATCGAAAACCTGCTGGCCGCGTTGCTGCCGGAACTGGGCGACGCCTACGTGGTGGCCGCGCCGGACCGCGACGGCGAAGCCCGCCCGGCGCTGATCCTGCGCGCCGGCGACGACAGCGAGGCGCTGGTGCGCCTGGTGCACGCCACGCTGGAAGCTCATCTGGAAAGCTATAAGCGCCCGGCGCTGGTGCTGGCGCTGGAGGAGATTCCGCTGAACAAGAACGGCAAGCCGGACCGGCGCGCGATGGCGCAGCTGGCCGCCCGAGAGCAGGCGGAGCGCAAGGAGGAAAAAGTATGCTGAGCGAAGAGGCGTTTCTGCGTTACGGCGACCACGGCTTCAGCCTGGCGCCGCTGTGGCGGACCCTGCCGCTGCCGGCGGGCGCGGACCCGCTGGCGCTGTACCAGGCGCTGGCCAACCAGGGTCAGGACTATCTGTTTGAAACCGGTCACTGGCGGGACGGCGCGTTTCAGCGCGCCTATTCGGTGATCGGCCTGCCCTGCCGCGAGCGGGTGGAGCTGGACGAGGGCCGGCTGCGCCACTGGCGCGACGGCCAGCTGCTGCGCGAACTGGAGTGCGCGGACCCGCTGGCGGAGCTGGCCAAGCTGCAACAAGGCTGGCGCGCGCCGCACTTCAGCGCCTTGCCGCCGTTTTCCGGCGGCCTGTTCGGCTATTTCGGCTTCGAAACCACTCGCCTGATCGAGCCGCGGCTGCGCCGCCAGCCGCGCAAGCCCTCCGGGCTGGCGCTGCCGGACGCCTTGCAATGGCTGAGCCTGGACTTGCTGGTGTTGGACCACCAGCAGGCCAGCGTCTACTGCATCGTCCACGAAGCCGCCGAGGCGGCCGGCTACGCCCGCGGCCAACAGCGCTTGCTGCGGTTGTGCGAGCAAACCCGCGCGCTGCTGGCGGAGCCGTCCGCGCCGCCGCCGGCTTTCGCCGCGGACGCGACGGCGGACCCCGCCTTGGATTACGCCTTTGCGCGCGAGGACTTCCAGCAGGCGGTGGGCCGGATCAAGGACTACATCGCCGCCGGCGACGTGATGCAGGTGGTGTTGTCCCAACGCATGAGCCAGCCCTTCGCCGCCGACGCGCCCACGCTGTACCGGGCCTTGTCCGGCCTGGGCGAAACCCCCTACCGCTATCTGCTCAATCTGGGCGACGCCCAGATCGTCGGCGCCTCGCCGGAGATGTTGTTCCGTCAGCAAGACGAGCGGATCACCAGCCGGCCCATGGCCGGCACCCGCCGCCGCGGCGCGGACGCGGCGGAAGACCAGGACTTGCGCCGCGAACTGCTGGCCGATCCCAAGGAAATCGCCGAACACATGATGCTGGTGGACCTGGCGCGCAACGATCTGGGCCGGCTGGCCGAGCTGGGCAGCGTGCAAGTGGACGAACTGCTGACCGTGGAGCCCTTCTCCCACGTCATGCACATCGTCTCCACCGTGTCCGGCAAGCTGCCGCAACAGGCGCAGGCGCTGGACGTGCTCAAGAGCACCTTCCCGGCCGGCACCCTCAGCGGCGCGTCCAAGGTGCGGGCGCTGGAAGTGATCGCCGAGCTGGAGCCGCATTCGCGCGGCGTCTACGGCGGTTCCATCGGCTATATCGGCTGGCGCGGCAACGCCGATCAGGCCATCACCATCCGCACCGGCGTGCTGCAAGACGGCCGGCTGCACGTGCAGGCCGGCGCCGGCGTGGTGCAGGACTCGCTGGCCGAGCGCGAATGGCAGGAAACCCTGGAAAAAAGCCGGTTGATGCTGCTGGCGGCCAAGCTGGCCGCGGCGGCGGCGCGGCAAGAGGAGGCGATATGCATTTGATGATCGATAACTACGATTCCTTCACCTACAACGTGGTGCAGTACCTGGGCATGCTGGGCGCGGACATCATGGTGAGGCGCAACGACGAGATCAGCCTGGAGGAGATGGAAGCGCTGCGGCCGCGCTCGCTGATCGTCTCGCCCGGCCCCTGTTCGCCCGCCGAGGCCGGGGTGTCGCTGGCGGCGATCCGCCGCTTCGCCGGCCGCCTGCCCATCCTCGGCGTCTGCCTGGGCCACCAGTGCATCGCCGCTGCCTTCGGCGCGCAAGTGCGCCGCGCCGACGAAGTGCTGCACGGCAAAGTGTCGCGCATCCATCACGACGGCGAGGGCCTGTTCGAAGGCCTGGCCGACGGCCTCAAGGTGGCGCGCTACCACTCGCTGGTGGCGGACGCGCTGCCGGAAGAGCTGGTCGCCACCGCCTGGGCGCTGCGCGCCGACGGCGGCCGGGGCGAGATCATGGCGCTGCGCCACCGCAGCCTGCCCATTCACGGCCTGCAATTCCATCCGGAATCGGTGCTGACCGAACAGGGGCTCAGCATGCTGGGCAATTATCTGCGGCTGGCGGAGCGCGCCGCGCAAGCGGAAACCGAAGCCGTCTGACCCACACAAGGGGCGGCGAGGGCCGCCCACGCCAAGAAAGCGACAAGATGCAAGACCCCCATTTTTCCAAGGCCTACCCGATACGCTTCTCCCACTGCGATCCGGCCGGCATCGTTTACTTCCCGCAATACCTGGTGCTGAGCAACTGGCTGGTGGAAGACTGGTTCACCGAAGGGCTGGGCATCAGCTTCGCCGACTTCATCGGCCCGCGCCGGCTGGGTCTGCCCATCGTCAAGCTGGACTGCGAATTCCTGCGCCCGTCCCGCCAGGGCGACCAACTGACGCTGCAGCTGCGCGTGGCGCGGCTGGGCGGCAGCTCGCTGACCCTGGACATCGAAGGCCACGCCAACGGCGAACTGCGGCTGCGCTGCCGCCAGGTGCTGGTGCACATCTCGCTGGACAGCGGCGCCGCCATCGACGCCCCGGCCGACGTGCGCGCCGCCTTGAGCGGTTTGATGGAGGAGGCGGCGGCATGATGCAAATCCTGCAACCGCCGGAATGGGCGCGCCCGCGCGGCTACGCCAACGGCATCGCCGCGCGCGGCACCCTGGTGTTCACCTCCGGCCAACTGGGCTGGGACGCGGAGGAAAAGCTGGTGGGGCCGGGCTACGCCGAGCAGGCGATCCAGATCCTGAAGAACATCGTGGCGGTCCTGGCCGAGGCCGGCGCGCGGCCGGAGCACCTGGTGCGGCTGACCTGGTATGTGTCCGACCGCGACGCTTATTTCGCCGAGGCCCGGGAAGTGGGCCGCGCCTACCGGGAGCTGATCGGCCATTTCCCGGTGATGAGCGCGTTCCAGGTGGCGTCCTTGATGGTGCCGGGCGCCAAGGTGCAGATCGAGGCGACGGCGGTGATTCCGGATTGAGGCTTGCTGGGCCGGATGGTTTGGCCGGGCGGGGCCCTTGAGCGACGCCCGCCAAGCCCCGCCGTTTTCAACGCCGTATCGACGACGCGCGGCGGATCGTAAACAGGTTCTCAGCCGCCCGACGGCAAGGACCGGCCTTCCAGGCACAGGCGCAGATTCCGCGCCTGTTGCGCGGCCTGCTCCGGCGTGGCCACGTTGGCGAAGCCGAACAACAGCCCCTTGCCGCAATCCGCCTCCAGCGCCCGCGCCGACAGCGCGGCGATGCCGAAGCGCTCGCGCTTGGCGCGCTGCGCCAAGGCGATGTCGTCCTCCGAGCGATCCAGACGCGCCAGCAAATGCAGGCCGCAGGCCGGCACGTCGAAACTCATCCGCTCGCCGAACGCCTGCCGCAGACTGGCGATCACCAGCTCGCGGCGCTGCGCGTAGGCGGAGCGCATCTTGCGCAGATGGCGGATGAAGTGGCCCTCCTGCATGAAATCCACCACCACCCCCTGATTCAACAGCGGGCAGCCGTCGTGCCAGGTATGGCAGGCGGCGTTGAAGCGCGTCAGCAGGGGCTTGGGCACCACCAGATAGGCCAGGCGCAGCGCCGGGCTCAGCACCTTGCTGAAGCTGCCGACGTAGAGCACGTTGTCGTTGGCCCCCAGGCTGGCCAGCGCCGGCTGCGGCCGGCCGTCGTAGCGGTATTCGCTGTCGTAATCGTCTTCGATGATGAAGGCGTTGTTGTGCTCGGCCCAGGCCAGCAGTTCCAGACGCCGCACCAGGGACAGCGACACTCCCAGCGGGCTTTGATGCGCCGGGGTCACCAGCGCGAAACGGGCGTGCGGCGCCCTCTCCTTGGCGACGGCCACCTGCATGCCGTCCCGGTCCACCGGCACCGGAACCAGCTCCGCGCCCATTTCCGCCATCAGGTGGCGGCTGGGCGGGAAGCAGGGATCTTCAATCCACACCTGGTCCAGCGGCCGCAACAAGGTGCGGCCGATCAAATTCAGCGCGCCGCGGTAGCCGGCGGTGATGAAGACCTGTTGCGGCGAGCAGTCCAGCCCGCGCGACAGGTGCAGATAGGCGGCGATGGCCTCGCGCAGCGGCCCGTAGCCGGCGGGTTGCGGGTAGGACAGAAAACGGTTCTGCAGCCGCAGCTGGCGGGTGTTCAGGCTGGCCCACAGCTTGCGCGGGAACAGGTCCAGCGCCGGCAAGCCCAGCTGGTAGGGCAGGGGTTGCCAGTCGGAGGCGGAATCGAATAAGGACAGGCTGGCCGGACGCGGCGCCGGCGCGTCCGCCGGGCGTGGCTGCTGCATGCGCACTTCCGCCAGCCGCGGCGACACCACGGTGCCGGCCTGGCCGCGCGCCTCCAGATAACCTTCGCCTATCAATAATTCGTAAGCCAATTCCACGGTATTGCGCGACACTTGCAGCTCGCCGGCCAGCGCGCGTATGGACGGCACCCGTTGTCCCGGCGTCAGGCTGCCCTGGCTGATGGCCTGGATGAAGCGTTGATACACTTGGCGGTACAGCGGCAGCGCGTCGTCCTGACTGGATAGCTCCGGGGCGGCAAGGCCGGCGCTCACGTCGGCGCTCCCGCGCGCGGACAGGGGGATAAGAAGGGGGCTTGCGGCAACTGAGGCATGGCGGCTTCCTGAAAGCGGTTTAGTTTGAAAGTCGATAGCCGTTGCAGAATCAATTCTGACATTTGCTGTCATCATTAAAAACAAAACAATATGCCTATGTCAAATTAAGATTCCGCGGCCGCGCCCTCAGACCGGGGAAACATCCGCCCGGCGCGGCGGTCAAGCATTAGACGCGACGAATTCATTGAGGCAAGGAGAGCAGTGTGTTGACCATGGGGTTTCTGAGCTGGTTGTTCGGCGATGAGAATCTGATGTCCCTGCTGGCGCAGAACTGGGCGCTGGGGGTGTGGATCGTAGCCGCCATCGTGTTTTGCGAAACCGGCCTGGTGGTCTTGCCCTTCCTGCCCGGCGACGGACTCCTGTTCGCCACCGGCGCCTTGCTGGGCGCGCAGGGCGTGTCGCCGTGGTGGCCGATGGGGCTGATCACGCTGGCGGCCATCCTGGGGGATTTGCTGAATTACAGCATCGGCCGTTCCGCCCTGGGGCAGACGCTGATCCGGCGCGGCTGGGTCAAGCCCCAGCATCTGGCCAAGACCCAGGCTTTTTTCGACCGCTACGGCGCGCCCACCATCACCATCGGCCGTTTCGTGCCCATCGTGCGCACGGTGGCGCCGTTTCTGGCCGGCTTGTCCGGCATGTGTCCGCGCCGTTTCGCCTGCTACAACGTGTTGGGCGCGGTGATCTGGTGCGGCGGGCTGGTGTCCATGGGCTACTGGCTGGGAGCGATTCCGTGGGTGCAGGACAATATGCTGTGGCTGGTGCTGGGCATGGTCGCGCTGCTCTTGCTGCCGCCCTTGTGGCAGTGGCGGCGCAGCCGCCGTCAGGCAGGCTGACAGCCGGTTTCAACGTCCATTTCTATCCATTTCACCGGCGCGCGGCAAGCTGTGAACAGCCTCCGAGAATGTCAGCGCCGCGCCAGGGACAGCGCGCCGGGTTGCCGCAGATGAGACGGTTCGCAAGAGCTGCGCCATGATCGCGGCGCAGCCGGCCTTGACGTCGATCGGCGCGGACTTAAGGCCCGCGCCGCCGGCGATGTTCATGGAGTGATCTTGAGGCTTGCGTCAGAGAATGCGGGGTTTGCCATCGGCCGTTAGCGCTTCCGCCTGGCGGACTCGGGTCGCGCTGGCTGGGCTGGCTTTGGGCACTCTTGGCGCATTTTCCAGAGCATTGTTCACGCGGATTTCTTCATGCTCGTCTTTCAGCATGCCCAGGCGGGCGTGTAGCAAGTTGGTGTCCGCCGGTTCCATCTTGCGATTGAAGTCGCGCACCCATATTTCTTCCGCCCTGGCGCGAGCCGCCGCTTCCACCTGTTGTCTGGCGGCGGCTTCCGCCTGTTGGCGCGCGGCTTGCTCCGCCTGCTGGCGAGCCGCGCTGGCGGCCTGCTCGCGCGCGGCTCGTTCCGCTTGCTCCCGCGCAGCTTGCTCGGCCTGTTTGCGGGCCGCGGATTCAGCGTGTTCACGCGCGCGTCGCTCGGCCTGTTCTTGAGCGGCCTGCTCCGCCTGTTGTTTGGCGACGCGTTCCGCCTCTTGTCGGGCCGAAGTTTCGGCCTGCTTGCGCGCCAGCTCTTCCGCCACGGTCTTGGCCTGCTGTTTGACTTGCTGCTGCGCGGTTTCCGCCACCTGCCGCTCGGCTTCGCTGCCTGCGGCGGATTGAGCCTGCCTCAAGGATGGGATGTCGGCTGCGCTGGCGCCGGCTTCAGGGGCCGCTTGCGCGTGATTGGCGAAACTTTGTCCAATCTGGTTCATCTTTTCACGGAAAAAGCTGTCGCTCATCACATGGTCTACCAGTCGCCGGCTGGCCAGCTCAATGGCTTTGTGCTTGTTTACCTGGCCGCTGAAGTCCTTGGCTTCGTCCACCGCCTTGGCCACGATGCGTTGCGCAGCGTCGGATTGCAGACAGCGTTCCAGCGCGGCTTTCTCCGCGGCGGGGTGCTCCAGGTAGACGCCGCTGGCCAGTAGTTGCTTGGCTAATTGCTCCCTACCGGCGCGTGTCAGAGCGCTGAGCGCGGAATCCAGTTCGCGGCGGTGTTGTCCGCTGATGCGAGAGGCCTCGTTATGCACCGCATCCAGTGCTTTGGCGTTGGCTTTCAATTCTTGCTTCAGTGTTTTTTGGCCTGCTTTGTCCTGTTGGGACTGGAGCTGCGTCAACTGAGCTTGCTTGGCCTCAGTGTTGGCGTTATACCCCTGTGCCAGTTGCCGAGCGTGCCCAAGAGCGATGTTCTGTTTGTCTTGGCTACTTGCGCGCAATTGCCCCGCTTGGCGTTCGAAGTCTGCGTGCAGGGCGGCGGCCAGTTCCAGGTGGATGGGTTTCAATTGATCGCGCATATAGCGAGGCACTTCAAGTCCGTAATGGCTGGCCACTTGCTGCAGCTGCGCCGACCGTTGTTGCTGCTGCTGTTGGAAGGCTTCGCGTTGAGCTTCGGCGGCGGCTTGTCGGCTTGCAAGCGCGAGGCCGCGTTCCTTGATGTTTTCCAATCGATCATTGATGGCGCTCAGGGTGAGCGCTTGGGCGGCCGGCATCTGACCGGCGCGCTCGCGCAGCATCTTGTCCAACTGTTTCTGGATCTTTGCGGTCAGCTTGGCCATGGTGGCGGGGCTGGCCTGGCTGTCTATGGTGTTGAGCAAGGATTTGAGCGCATCCAGCAGCTCCGGGTGAGCCTTTCCGTGCTCCAGCACGGACTGGTAGTAGCCAGTCAGCTTGCCCAGAGTGAGTTTGCCATTGTCGGGAGAGCGCAGCAGCTTGGCGGTTTTCTCGGCCACGGTTTGCCCATGGTCTTGGGCCAAGGCTTGCAGCAGTTGCAGATAGGCTTCGTTGAGTTCGACTCCAAGTTGACGGTCCCAAGCCTGGTTGTAATTCAGGCTGCGAAGCAATTGCTGATTCAATTCGAATTGGCCAAAGCTGTTTTTCCGGCTAATGGCCTCCAGTTGCCGTAATGGCGACTGGGTTTCCGCGTTGGCGATGATCTGTTGCAGTTTCTGGGCGCCGGAGGTTAAGGGGCGGGCCAGTTGCTGGGCGCGCGCTTGCTCGGTATCGCTTTGCTTGGGCGCGTCGGGCTCGAAGCTCATATCGTCCGGCATCAGGCGGTTGGCGCTCAGCACGTCCCGCAGCATGGACTGAAAGCGTTCGTTAATGGCGGGGTCTGCCAGCAACTCGGCGGTTTCCGGGGCGTCCAGCGATTCGAGCATGTGGAAAAAGCTTTTCCATTGCACAACCTTGTCTTGGAAAACGGTAGGTGTATCGAAGCCCCAGTCGCCTTTGCTGTCCTTGCTGAGATTGAGCAGATGATCCGCGCCGAATGCAACCGCTCCATGCTCGGGGTCAAATCCAAGTTGTTGGTGAAAGCGGGAGATGTCGACGAAGACCCCTTCTTTGGCGTCATTGTGTTGTGCTTGCGCAGAGGAGTAGCCAATCGTTTCCAAAGAGCCTGGCTTGGCGTGGGCGAGCAGACTTTGAATAAGTTCGGATTTCCCTTCCTTGGATTTCTTGATGGTTTTTTCAAGGAGCTCGCCGGTTTTTTTGTCGCGAATTTGCAAGGTTTCCACCTGCTCGCGCCTGGCGGTGGTTTTGACTTCGAACTGGTTGAACTCTTTGGTGTCGACATTCATCAGGTGTTGTCCGCTCACCTGTTTTTTTTCAGCGGCGCTTTGCTTGGCGCGCAGCGGCTCGGATTCCGTCTTGCCCAGCTGTTGTTCCAAAAACTGCTTGTCGACCAGAAAGCTGCGAATCAGCGGGCTTTCCGCCCCCGCCATTTTGTACTTCATCAAATAGCCCAAGGCGCGGTGGGGCGTGCCGAAGCCTATCCATAACGCTTTGCCGCTGGCGTTCAGGCTGCCGTCTGGATTTTGGCCGACATCCTTGAAGTTGTCCCCGGTGGATTTGGCGTATACCGCCATATAGGCCCGGACATAGCCCGGATTGGCGGAGTCGTCCAGATTGGCGTAGGCGATGGAGGTATGTCCCACTGCGCTGTTCTTGGCATCCGCGGCTTTGAGCAGCTCGATTTCTTTTTGAGTATCCGCTCGCCAGCGTTGGCTGGCTGAGCCCCCCGCCTGATTGTTGCGTGCCAGCAGTTGCTCCAGCGCTTTGGCTTTCTCTCCGGGGAGTTGGCCGGCGTTTTCATTCATATTCATCATGTAGGCCAGGCCTAGCGACATTTCTGCTTGCTGTATGCCCGTCAGTTTTTCCGCCACGCGGGATGAGTATTGCCGCCATTGGGGTTCGCTCAGTGTTTTGGCGCTCTCCGGCACCGTTTGTCGCAGCACGGGTTGAATAGTTTGTGCCGAGATGCCTCGCAGCCGGCTGGCCAGGGGGCCGCTGGCCACCTGAAGCGGTGTCTGTTGAGAGGCCGTTGCCGTGTTCAGGGAGAAAGAGGTTCGGTTGGCGTGAATGGGGCTGGGCATGGCTTGATCCTTAAATTGGCATGCGGGAGGCAAGACTGAATTGAGGGCAGCGGATTGGCTGAGTGGCAGGCCGGGCGAGGGTGTTGCTATAAGAGCCTGTTTACGGTCTCGCGAGAAAGGGCGAGACAAGGCGAAAACGGCTGAAAAAGCGGAGTGTACATACGGTACATGAGCATTTTGAAGACGTTTTCAACGCCGTATCGCCGATGCGTAGCAGATCGTAAACAGGTTCTAAGCAAGGTGGGGTGTTCGGCTTGGACGGGGCTAGCGCTGTTTGTTGGCGTAAAGATACCCGCCGGCGTTGCCGGCGGGCTTGCAAGTTTTGTTCAATTCAGCGGTGGTGAGAGCGAGGGGTTCAGCGCGGTCCGAGCAGCTGTTGCAGCGCGGCCGCCGCGGGCGCGCCCTGGATTTTTTGCAGCCGGCCCTGGGCGTCGCGGTAGAAGGAGGCAGGGGTGGCGAACACGCCGAAGCGCTCCATCAGCCGCTGGTTGACCGCCAGTTTGGCGCCGACGGCGGCCGGCGGCTTGGCCAGCGGCCGCACCGAATCGCCGGCTTCGTGGCGCGCCAGCGCGGCGGCCGGGTCCGGCGCGGCCAGGAGGGCGGCGGCCTTGGCCGGGCTGTCCTCGGCCAGCAGGCCCACCAGGATGTGGCGGATCTGGACCTTGCCGGCCTGGACCCAGGGCCGGGCGTCCCGCCAGAGCTGCCGGCAATACGGGCAGTTGGGATCGGTGAAGGTGTAGATCACGCGCGGGGCCCCGTCCTTGCCGTCGGCGATCCAGTGGCTGCTTTCCAACTGCCGCCACAGCGCGGCGCCGAACTGCCGGTCCAGCAGCTCGGGCTTCCATTTGTCGCCGCGGGCGTCGGTGACGTTGCCGACGATGGCCTGTCGGCCGTCCGGGGTCAGGTAGACGGCCTGCGGCCGGCCCAGGTAGAGCGCGGCGTAGCCGGTCAGGCCGGACGGGCCGGGAAAGCTGCTCAGGACTTCATAGCCCTGGGCTTCCAGCGCCTGAATGGGCGCCGGCCAGGCTTGGGGCGGCGCGGCGTGGGCGCTCAGGCTCAGCCAGAGCGCCAGCGGCGCCAGGCCGCGGATCAGCGGTGCGTTCATGTTTATTCCTTGGAAGCGGGCGCGCCGCCCAGCAATTGCAGCTTGCTGGCCAGAGTGGCTTCGGACAGTTCGCCCAGATGTATGGTTTGCAATTGGCCGCGGGCGTCGAAAAACAGCGTGGTGGGCAGCGCCGCCGAGCCGTACTCCCGGCCCAGGGCGCCGGCCGGGTCCAGCAGCACATGCCGGAGCCGAAGCGGCTGCTTGTGGAAGAACTCGCGCACCGCGACTTCGTCCTCGCCCTGATTGGCGAAGACGAAGCGCACGTCGGTCCTTTGCCGCTGGGCGTCTTGCAGCAGCGGCATTTCCCGCAGGCAGGGCGGGCACCAGCTGGCCCAGAGATTGAGCACCATGGGCTTGCCGCCGGCCAGCGTCGGCAGCGAGGCCGGGGTGCCGTCCAGTTGCGGCAGCACGCGGGCGGACAGCGAGGCCTTGGTTCGCCCTTCTTGCAGCGCCGCGCCGCCGGCCCAGACCAGCGCGCCGCTCAGGATGGCGACGGCCAGCGGCCGGCGCAGCTCCGGCC